>JALSNH010000073.1 GCA_026987085.1 Aquificota bacterium
ATGGAGTTGAAAGTTCCCGGGAATTTCTTACCGTTATATACAATTTCGGTTTGTTCAATTTCTTTAAACATTTCTTGGGTAATTTCGTCGGTTGCACGGGACCAGATGTCGATAATCCTGTTATAACGCTCCTTATTGGTGATAATTCCCTTACGGTATTGTTCCCAAACCTTTTCGGTTTCCGCCAAAGCCTTAGCAACAATTTCCTTTTTCTTTTTGGGAACCCTAATATCGTCCATTCCGATAGAAACGGCCGCCTTTGTGGACAAGTTAAAACCGAGCTCTTTTATCCTATCGAGGAAGTTAACCGTTTCCTCGTTTCCTACTACTTTGTAAACGTCGTATATAAGGTTTCTAAGATTTTTCTTGTTTAGGACATAGTTAACGAAACCTTTTTGTTTTCTATACTCCTCCGGAAGTATTTCATTGAAGAGTATCCTACCAACGGTGGTTTCTACTGTTTTTCCATCAAACCTTACTTTGATTTTTGCATGGATATCTACCAATCCGAGTTCCCAAGCTTTAACAGCCTCCTCGGGTGAAGCAAATAATTTTCCTTCCCCTTTACGGCCTTCTATAACTTGAGTAATGTAGTTAGCACCGAGAATCATATCCTGTGAGGGCATTGTTAACGGTTTTCCGTGGGCCGGAGAGAGCACCTGTTGGGTAGATAGCATCAATATGTAGGATTCGAGTTGAGGTTCTATTCCTAAAGGAACGTGGACCGCCATTTGGTCACCGTCAAAGTCGGCGTTGAACGGTGGGCATACCAATGGGTGGAGTTTTATAGCCTTTCCTTCAACCAATACCGGTTCGAAGGCCTGAATCGAGGGCCTGTGTAGTGTAGGAGCACGGTTTAATAAAACGGGGTGCTGTTTAACAACCTCCTCAAGACATTCCCAAACTTCGGGTGCCTGCTCCTGAACGAGGCGTTTGGCCTGCTTTATAGAGGTTGCGTAGCCTTTCTCTTCTAGTCTCCTATATAGGAATGGTTTAAACAATTCGAGGGCCATTATTTTGGGAAGACCGCACTGGTGCATTTTGAGTTCGGGTCCCACAACGATAACGGAACGTCCCGAGTAGTCAACCCTTTTACCGAGGAGGTTCTGCCTAAAGCGGCCTTGTTTACCTTTGAGGTAATCTGCAAGCGATTTAAGAGGTCTCCTTTTGGAGGTAACAACTTTACCCCTTTTACCGTTGTCGATTAAGGCATCTACCGCCTCTTGGAGCATACGCTTTTCGTTCCTAACGATAATTTCGGGAGCATCTAGTTCTATCAACCTTTTAAGGCGGTTGTTTCTATTTATAACCCTTCTATAAAGGTCGTTTAGGTCGGAGGTAGCAAACCTTCCTCCTTCCAGGTGAACCAAAGGCCTTAGTTCGGGAGGAATTACCGGCAGAACCTCCAAAATCATCCATTCCGGTTTGTTGCCGGACTGAATAAAACCTTCAACGAGTTGCAGCTTTCTTACATAATCTTTTATTTTGCTTTCCGGGAAAGCTTTTAATACAGCCTTTCTTACTTCACCTTTTAATTTATCAATAACAGGTAATTCGCTGTTTCTTTCCCTATAGTATTCGTATAGCTTTTCTAAGGCTTCTAAACCGCTTACAAAATCATCAGTAAGTTGTTCTTCTGCAATTTCTCCAGTTTTGGGATTTATCCATTTGCTACCGATAATAATTTCATCGAGGGTTTTAGGGTCGGAGGGTTCTATACCGTGCTCTTGGAAATACTGAGCGATGGTACGGAGCATACGCTCATAGAATTTGGGAAATTTCTCTCGGGTCTCTTCGTTTAAATCCTCCCAGCTGAGGGAGTAGGGTTCAACCAACTTTTTAAGTTTCTCCGCAAAGGCTTCAAGGTCCAGTTTGGAGAGAACCTCTTTAATAATTTCCGCACCTATACCGTGTTCGTAACGGTCTTCCAACGAGAAGGCATACTTATTTTGGTATTCCTCCTCGTTAACGATATGGAGTTTTACCCATTTGGTTTCACCTAAATCGTTAAGTGGAATGGTATGTTCATCTTTGGCAAATTCTTCGTTTTCTTCGTCATCTTGAGGATATTCAATTACGAGGTAGTTTTCAAAGTAAATAACCCTTTCCGCATCTCTTGTAGAGAGGTTTAACAACGAGGCTATTTTGGAAGGTGCCGATTTTAAAAACCAAATATGGGATACCGGAGCTGCTAAATCTATGTGACCAAACCTTTCCCTTCTTACATAACTTCTTGTAACCTCAACACCGCAACGGTCGCAAACGGTTCCTTCGTATTTTTTACCTTTATACTTTCCACAAAGACATTCATAGTCCTTTATCGGTCCGAAAATTTTTGCACAGAATAGCCCATCCCTTTCCGGTTTTAAAGTTCTATAATTCAAAGTTTCCGGTTTTTTTACCTCTCCGTGGGACCAAGATAAAATCTCTTCCGGAGAGGCAATCATTAACTTAATCGCATCGAAGGGTAAAATTCCTTTTTTACCCATTATGTAAAACCTCCAAAAGTTTCTAAATCAAAAAGAAAGGTTTAAAAAGACCAGCAAAGGGATTAGAAAAGTTTTTTCTGTTTATCTTCTTCATCTTCCCTTATTTTGACTTGGTCGCAACCGACCGATTTAGCTTCGTCGAAGTTGATACATCTAACGTCCAAGGCAAGTCCTTTTAGCTCCCTAACGAGAACTTTGAACGATTCGGGTAGACCGGGAGTGTAAACATATTTACCGTTAACTATAGCTTCGTAAACTTTGGTTCTACCTTCGATATCGTCCGATTTAACGGTAAGCATTTCTTGAAGTGTGTAGGCCGCACCGTGGGCTTCGAGGGCCCAAACTTCCATCTCACCAAGACGCTGTCCACCAAATTGAGCTTTACCACCGAGGGGCTGTTGGGTAACGAGGGAGTAAGGACCGGTAGCCCTTGCGTGGATTTTATCGTCAACCATGTGAATTAGCTTGAGCATATGCATATAACCGACCGTAACTTCCATATCGAACGGTTCTCCGGTTCTTCCATCGTAAAGCGTTACCTTACCGCTCTCGGGGAGGCCCGCCATCTTAAGGAAAGTTTTAATTTCCTCTTCCGTAGCACCCTCAAAAACGGGGGTTGCCATAGGAATGCCTTTTTTGGCGTACTCTTTTACAACTTCTTTGAAGCTATCGTCGTCGAGGCTATCGAGCCACTCTTTAATCTCCTTTTGAAGTTTTCCGTCCCTATCGCCTACAGCGTAAATTTCAACGATCCTTTTGGTTATCTTTTTCCTATCAAAGCCCTCTTCGAGCATTTTGCCGAGCTGTTCGCCAAGCTTTTTGGCCGCAAAACCGAGGTGGGTTTCAAGAATTTGACCGATATTCATACGGGAGGGAACACCAAGGGGGTTTAGCACTATATCTACAGGAGTTCCATCTTCAAGGAAGGGCATATCTTCAACCGGTAGAACTACGGAGATAACACCCTTGTTTCCGTGCCTACCGGCCATTTTGTCACCGACTTTTATCTTTCTCTTTTGAGCTATGTATACCTTTACGAGGGTATTTACACCCGGTTTGAATCCACCCTTTTCGAGTTGCTTTTTCTTTTCTTCATAAATACGGTCGAGAACCCTCATTTGGAGCTTAAAGCGGTTGGTAATTTCCTCAACCTTTTTAAGGAGTTCTTCATCTTTTATGAACCTTTTAGGGTTAACGCTAATAATGGGAATAATCCTATCGATGTTTTCCTCGGTAATCTTTTCTCCCTTTTTGAGGATTACCGCATTTCCAACCTTTAGGTCCTCCTCAAGTGTTTGACCTATTAAGAGCTCTTTAAGGACTATGTTTTTACCTT
>JALSNH010000074.1 GCA_026987085.1 Aquificota bacterium
CCTTCGGCGGAAAAAAATTAATATCTTCTGTTGAGTTCCCAGTTCCAAGCGGTTTTAATAATAAATTCCAAATCGTCATATTTAGGCTGCCAATTTAAAGTTTTTCTAATTTTAGAACTATCCGCAACCAAAATAGGCGGGTCTCCCGGCCTCCTATCTGTCTCAACAACAGGAAAATCTACATCCGTTACTTTCTTAACGGTATCAACAACCTCCTTAACTGTGTAGCCCTTTCCATAACCGACATTGAAAACATCCGATTTACCACCTTCCATTAGGTAATCCATAGCCAGAAGGTGGGCATCTGCCAAATCCATAACGTGAATGTAGTCCCTAACGGCAGTCCCGTCCTTTGTCGGATAATCGGTTCCGTATATATAAAGTTTGTCAAACTCACCTTTGGCAGTTTTTAAAGCTCTAGTAATGAGATGAGTAGCTTCGGGATAGGACTGCCCAATCTCACCCTCCGGGTCTGCGCCGGCAACATTAAAGTAGCGAAGAGATACATACCGTAAACCGTAAGCGTTGCTAAAGTCTCTCAAAATTTTTTCAACGGTGGCTTTGGATTCCCCGTAGGGATTTATGGGATTTAAAGGTGCGGTTTCCTTCACAGGTATTTCCTCCGGAATACCGTAAACCGCAGCGGTTGAAGAGAAAATAAATTTGTCTACACCCTCCTCGGTAAGAATTTCCAATAACCTCAAGGAGTTTACGGTATTGTTTTCGTAATACTTTGCGGGATTTCTAACCGACTCCTCAACCTCTATAGAAGCGGCAAAATGTATAACTGCATCGGGTTTGAATTCCCTAACAATTTCCCTAACAAGGTTTTCATCTTTTAAATCGACCACCTTTAGGTCCCCATAAAGAACAGCCTCCCTGTGGCCGGTTGACAAGTTGTCCAACGTTAAAAGGTTCTGATATCCCCTTTTTCCCAAAAGTTTAACAACGTGGCTACCTATATAGCCGGCCCCTCCGGTAATTAAAATCCTCGGTTGCATTAAAGAGAGTAGTTTCTATAAAGAGAGAAATCTAAAGAAAAATTAACTATTGTTTGACCCTAATAGGGTAATGGTGCAAAGCTATCTCCCTTAAACGGTATTGACCGGCAACTATTACACCTTTAACGGAATCCAAATTTCCTTTCACACATGCTTTTGTAGATGTTAAAGCCTCAACCTTTACAGGTATCGCCTTTGAATGTTCCGAAACTACAAAGGTGCCCTTGTTCAAATAAAGGATAGCGTCAGTTGGAACGATAAAACCTTCACATTTTCGGGTAAGAAGTTTAATATCCACAAATGAGTCGGTAGGTATATTTAAACGGTGGACCCTAATCTCAACAATCTTTAAATCGTTTTCTGCAGATGGGAAAATTTTAGAAACCTTTAAAATCTCCCTCCCTTTCCCGGTTTCCAAAATTGCACTATCTCCAACAGATGTTTCCTTGGGAACCTGAACCAAAATTCGGAAATTTTTGATACCTTCGATACCTAAAATAGGTCTTCCCGCTACTACAAAACTCCCTTCACGGGCTATAAGTTTTGTTACAACTCCATCGTAGGGAGCGGTAATTTTTGCATACCTATTTAAGGTCTCTTTTAAAGATTCGATTTCGGCCTTGGTGGTCTCTATTTGGGCAAGAATTTTTTTGTATTGAGCTTCCGCCTGCATATAGGTCGATTTAGAAAGCTGAAGTGCCTCTTTAGAAATACCACCTGTTTTAAAAAGCTTTAAATTTCTCTCGTAAATAGATTTTTGCGTATCTACAGCTATTTTTGCCGCCTGGGCGGAAGCCTTTAAAGCTTCCAACTTGGCTTCGGAAGCCTGAATTTTGGCTTTTAAATCGGTAGGGTCTATAATCGCCAAAGTTTCTCCTTTGCTAAACCTATCTCCCTCCTTAACCAAAACTTTTTCCAAAATACCGGCAACCTTAGAAGCTAAAACTCCCTTATCTAAAGCTTCGTAATAACCTCTGTAGGTTTCGTAAACATCCAAAGTACCCTTTACAGGTTTTACAACACTTACCGTAAAGGGATATAGCTTAGGTTTTTCCAACCTTGCATACTCTTCTTTTCTCTCCTTAAGTTTGTAGAATCCAAAAGCAAAAAAAGCTATAAGGACTACGATAATGGCAACAATATAACGCTTCATAAACTTTAGATTTTCTCATTTCCTTATTTGAAGGTTCGATTAAAAACTTCTATACCTAAGGGTATTGGTTAATATAACAGCCTTCTATAACTATTGGAGGTAAAAAGATGGTGACAAAAGTGGCATGGGATTATACCCATCAAGAATTTACCATTACCGACTACTATTACTTTTCCATACTTCAAAAGGTTTGTAAAGACAACGGAATAGAAGTTGACGAAATTACCGATTGGAACCAACTGAAAAACTACGATGTAATCGTTTTTAACTATCCCGAAATACCATTTACCGAGAAGGAGGTAGAGGAAGTTAAAAAATTTGTAGAAGAGGGCAAAAGAGTTGTAATCCTCGGCTACTACAAAAACGAGGACAATATTGCCGATACTATCAACACATTGGCAACCGCATTTGGTCTAAAAATGAACGGCGATGAGGTTACCGACAATCAAAGCAACCACAACTCCGATCCCTACTTTGTAGTTACATCAAAGGTATACCAATACAACAACGGTGTAAAACAACTTATGTTGGCTTGCACACCCTCTATAAGTTTGGAGGGCGAAAACACCGAAATAGTTATAGAGGGAGAACCCTCCGCGGTGTCAAATAAAGGAAACAAACCTATTTTAGGAGCCGTTTACAAACACCCTTCGGGCGGAGAATTTATAGTTATAGGAACCTGCGTTTTTTGGGATAACTATTCCATAGAACTTTACAACAACAAGGAGTTTGCTATAAACCTCCTGAAAAAATAAAATTTTTTAAAAACCTTTTAAGGTTTCCCTTTATTTTCACGACTTTTTAGATAAAAAAATTTAAACAACTTAAGGTTGGTAAAGTTTTTTGTTCCTTATATAGTTATATACGGCATCCGGAACCAAAAAACGGATATCTTTGTTGGTTTTTAACCTTTCTCTGATTTCGGTAGAAGAAATTTCTAACCTTCTCGCTTCAAATATTAATAATTTCTCTATTTGGAACTTTTGGGCTAACTTTTTAACCTCCTTGGGTTCCAAACTTCTAACCATAACTACGGGAGTTAACATTTTTTTTAACTCCTCAAAACGGTACCATCTGTTAAAACCTTTAAAGGTATCGTCTCCCATCAACCAAAAAACCTTTTTTAAGTTGTATTTTTCTCTTAAATATTTCACAGTTAGGTAAGTGTAAGAAACACCTTTTTGAGCTATTTCGTAAGTTTCTATTTCGTAGTAGGGAATACCTTCTATAGCTAGTTGAAGCATTTTCAACCGGTCTTCCGCAGAAGCTCTATGTCCTATTTTCACTTTGAAAGGGGAAATATAAGCGGGAATAAAAACAACCTTTTCAAATCCAAAATGCTCCATTACATCGCGCGGAAGTATTAAATGTCCTACATGGGGTGGGTCAAAACTTCCACCAAAAAAGAGTAAAGACATTTAATTTCATTTTCCTTCCCAATTAGGGAAAATATCAAAATAAGAAAATAATCAAACACTAGGCTTATCTACCCTTGGAGGTGGGGTTTTCAATTCCAAAACATCTTTAGAAGATACCTTTACAACAGTATGGACGTTCCCTCGTGGGTGAAAATCGGCAATTACCTCCAAGAAGCGGGGTTTCAAAAATTCCCACAATTGGGTGTAAATTTCGTTGGTTACCGCCTCGTGGGAAATGTATCTATCCCGATACTTGTTTAGCCAAAGCTTTAAGCTTTTGAGTTCAACTATCCATTGGTCGGGAATGTATTTAATGTAGATTTTTGCAAAGTCGGGGTAGCCCGAGCGGGGGCACTTGCAGGTAAATTCGGGAAAGTATATTTCGATAAGGTAATCCCTATCGGGGTAGGGATTTGGCCACCTTTCGAGCTTAGCGTTTTCTATTTCAAGTTCGCCGTATCTTTTCTTTTCCATCTTCAAAATAATCTACCCTTTTGAATCTTTTTATCTATCAAATTTTTAGCAAAGTTGTAAGCATCGTTAACTATTAGCGGGATTTTGTCAAACGTTACTTTTTCGTATTTGGGAGCCAAACTTTCTACCGTTTGTTTTATGATTTTTGGAATTTCCAAAAAAGTTATGTTGCGGTTTAAAAAGAGCTCCACCGCTCCCTCATCTGCTCCCACCAGCAAAGCGGTGTAAGGAGGACCCTTTTTACCAAATTCGTAAGCCAATTTTAAACACTCGAAGGTTTCCAAATCCGGTTTTTCAAATTCCAATTTGTGGAGGTTCGTTAAATCGAGACCTTCAAAGGGCGTTTGAACTCTTAAAGGCCAAAAGAGGGCATGCTGAATGGGAAACCTCATATCGGTAGGGGAAGCAAGCATAAATAGATTTCCATCGACGGTTTCCACAATACCGTGAACCGCACTTTGGGGGTGGATTAAAAC
>JALSNH010000075.1 GCA_026987085.1 Aquificota bacterium
ATAGTGGACGGACTGGTTCCTATAGAAACTTTAAAGGACGACGAGTATATATTCGACGAACCCAACCATAGGCTTGTTGGAACAAAAACCGGCAAAGTTTACCGTTTAGGAGACCCTGTAAGGGTCAAATTGGTAAGGGCGGACGAAGAGAGAATGGAGGTCGACTTTGTCCTTGCGGAGTGATATAAGTAATTAATGGTTAATTTCAACCTCTTCAATAAACTTTTTTAAAACCTCTTCCAATTGAGGGTCCCATTTTCTATTTAAACTTTTGTAGTAGGCCTTATACATCTCTATCGGATTCTTAATTGAATCCCACTTAAGATTCTGTTTTTTTTCCGAAACTTCTTTGGGTTTTTCAAACTTTGCAGTTATCTTTAAAAGGTTTTCTCCAAAAATTTCCTCCAGTCGACTTTTTTTAAGAGCGTACTCGTGGGGTGTTGTAGCTTCCACCTCTATCCACAAATAGAGATTGTTTCTTTTAAACTCCAAAAGGTTTTTAATATCGGTTTCCTTTGCAAGTATCAATTTTTTAAGCTCCCTCTTTAGGTTGAGCTTTATCCGTTCAACCTTTGTTCGGTTATTTTCAATAACTACATAATTGAAGTATTTCTCTTGTCCTTCCTCTCCAAAGTCTAGTTGGTATAGAGAGCCTGTATAAAAAGCGTCGGTTTTAGCCTCCTCCAATCTTTGATAACGGTGTATGTGTCCCAAGGCTACGTATTGAAAAGTTTCAGGAATGGCCGACTGTTCGACAGCGTAGGTATCGCTAACTGTCAGTTCCTGTTCGGTTTTTCCTATTTTGGTATTAGCAAAAAAAAGATGCGCCGTAAGCAAACGGTATCTGTAATTCCTTACCTTTTCTCCCGCCAGGTGGAGCAACTTCTTTAACTTTTCCGCATATTGGATTTTAGCGTCGGAAGTTCCCTGCGATAGGTCTGTTATAGCCCTCTCTCCCACAAAAGGAACAACCGCTATAGCAACATCACCGTCGGTGTAAATGAGATTTTCTAAATCCAAGCGGGGAAATATTTGAATGTTCCACCTTTTGGTCCAAGGTTTAAAAATCTCCAAGAAGCTGCCGCCATCATGGTTTCCTGCTATTGCTACCACCTTAGTTCCTGTCTCTGCAACTTTGATAAAAAATTCTCCAATTAGTTTGCTACTTTGACTATCCGGTCTACTTTTGTCAAAGATATCGCCGGCCACTATAAGGTAATCCGGCTTTTCATCTTTTATTAGGTTAAAAACCTGCTCCAGCGAGTGGTTTAAATCTTCATTTCTGTTAAGGATTTTGTTGTTAATCTTACCCGCGTGGAGGTCGGCTATATGAACAACCTTTAGGGGCATTTCTAGTTAATTTAAAAACAAATTTAGGACAAACCTAATGGGGTTTCCACCAATGGGAATGGTTTTTAATTTGGACCACCTTAGGGAATTTTTAAACACTTTGGAATTTAAATTTCTCCTATCGTTGCTCGTGGGTTTCCTAATAGGCCTCGAAAGGGAAATCAGAGGGAAACTTGGGCAAGATATATTTGCCGGTATTCGAACATTTCCTTTGATAGCCCTTTTAGGAACCCTATCCGCCCTTATAAGCGATAGGTATCAACCATATTTTCTTCCGCTCTCATTTTTCGGCATAATCCTTCTTGCCGCTGTAAATTACCAGTTAGGAGTTTTAAAAAGAAGCGGTATAACTACAGAAATAGCGGTCTTTTTAACATTCTCCTTGGGTGTTTTAACTTATTACGGACTCTATTATGAAGTTGCCCTCTTGGGGGTTGTTATAACCTTCATATTGGCCACTAAAAGAATTTTGGAAAACTTTGCAAAACTCCTCGATAAGGAAGATATCCTCCTTATTCTCCAATTTTTGGTTGTTTCCGTGCTTATATACCCCTTATTACCTTCGGGGGAAATATTTAATGGATTGAACCTAAAATTAATCTGGAAATTTGTTATTTTGGTTTCCTCTATAAGTTTTCTCGGTTATTTCCTCTTAAAAATTTATGCCTCAAAAAAAGAAAAAACGGCACTGGTAAAGAGCATATTGATAACCTCCATTTTGGGCGGAAGTGTATCCTCCACGGCGATAACTCTGGCCTTTTCCAAGTTGGCTAAGGAAATTCCAAATTTATCGGTGCTATTTTTTGTCGGTATTACATTGGCATGGGCTGTTATGGGAATAAGAGTTGTTATTTTGGCCTCCTTAATAGCCCCCGAGCTATTTGTTCCTCTTATAAAGCTCTTTATCCCTTTTATAGCCCTTATGTTGGTTGTCGCTTTATGGGTCTTTAAAAACTTCCGCCGTGAGTGGGATGAAAACTTAAAACTTCAAAAGGGGGTTGAAATCAAAAATCCCTTTTCGTGGATAGAGATATTTCAATTTGCACTCATTTATAGCGCGGTCATGGTTTTGGGTAAATATTTGAAACTCCACTTTGGTAGCAAAGGAATTATCTTCCTATCTATAACGTCGGGGGTAATTGATGTTGACCCTTTAACTTTAGCCCTTTCTGAAATGTTTAACCAAAAATTGGTTAATTTAAATTTGACTGTTTTAGGTATCTTGCTCGCAACAATATCAAACAATTTCTTCAAGGCTTTTTATGCCTACCTTTTTGGGAGCAAAATACTTAGAAAGTTGATTACAACCCTTTTGGTGGTAAATATTCTTTACGCTTTGGGAAGTTTCTTAATAATTTAAACCGAAAAAAGAGAAAAATTATTGGGAACTTTCGAGGGGAATTACATCTACGTATTTTCTACCCCTTCTTGAGGTGAATCTAACGATACCATCAACCTTTGCGAAAAGGGTATAGTCGCTACCCATACCTACGTTGATACCGGGGTAAATTCTAGTTCCCCTCTGTCTAACAATAATATTTCCAGCTTTTACAACTTGTCCATCGTGCCTTTTTACACCTAGCCTTTTTGAAATACTATCCCTACCGTTCTTTGTTGAACCTCCGGCCGCTTTACTTGCCATTTTTCTACCTCCCTAATTTAATTAAAGTTGAATTTCCTTTATTTCTATCTCTGTGAAGGGTTGTCTATGCCCTTTCCACCTTCTATAGTTTTTCTTTGGTCTGTATTTGAAAACAATAACTTTTCTTCCTAAACCGTGTTTTTTTACTTCCGCAATAACTTTACCCTTATCAACGTGGATATTTCCGCTGTCGTCCCTTACCATTAAAGCATCGAAAACTACGGTCTCTCCAACTTCAGCGTTCAGTTTTTCCACCTTTAACTTGTTTCCAACCTCTACCCTATACTGTTTTCCGCCCGTTTTAATTACCGCATACATTTCCAATCCTCCGGCAAAGTCTATAAACCAAAAAATTTTATTTTGGCATGTGAAGCTGTTTAGTTCAAGTTGAAATTAGAAGTTCAGGTATAGAGAAAAACATTTAAAAATTTGCAAACTACCCCACATCATAGATGTAGGGTTTCAACTCGTAAACTTTACTATTTCCTTTTTATTCCTCTCTAAAGAAGGTTTTAATCAGCTCAAAACCTTTTTGAGGATTCCAAAACTCAACCTCTTTAAGGTAGAAACTTCGGATTTTCTCATAAGGTTTTAATTTGTAGCTAAGGAAGACCATTATTATGTAGAGAAATAGGAAAGTCCCGGTGAATAAAATGAGCACTACAAAATTTAAATAAACGTAGAAATCCATAAAGGAAAATTTTCCGTTAACAGAATTTTGAAGGACTTACTCTTTTATTTTTCTTAAAAAGTTAGCCCTTAAATCCTCTCTTTCTCCGTAAATACCATCAAAAGCCTCGGTAATCATATAGGCTTGGCTTTCATTAACACCCCTTACCGTCATACACATATGTTTAGCTTTTACATAAACAGCTACACCTTTAAGGTCAGGAAGCAATTTTTTAAAAGTTTTTACTATCTGTTTTGTAAAAAGTTCCTGAATCATTGGGCGGCGTGCGAGCCATTTTATAATCCTTGGTATTTTTGAAAGACCTAAAACCTTTGAGGTGGGTAAGTATTCAAAGTAGACGCGTCCTACTATCGGTAGGAAATGGTGGGAGCAAAGCGATTTTATTTCAATGGGCCCGACAAAAACCGGTATGTTTCCCTCCTCCCCCATTTGGGTTATATCAAAGGTAGTAATAGAGGGCATTGGTGAAAAATTTCCTTCCGTAAGTTCTAAAACCATTTTTGCCATTCTTTTGGGAGTTTCCACCATATTGGGGTCTCTTTTCCAGTCAAACCCCAAAATAGTGAGCATTTCCTCAAAAACCTTTTGGAGTTTTTCTTTTCTTTTTTCCAATTCTTCCTGAGGGAGTGGTAAGTTCTCCCAAGACTTTAAGGGTTTTTCCAATTTAAATACCTCCTAGATGGTTAACATTTACACTCTTTTACCCTCATTAATCGAAGCATATCCATGACGGGGCACCAGTTGGTAAAGGCCGATTGAAT
>JALSNH010000076.1 GCA_026987085.1 Aquificota bacterium
CTAGTTGAGAACTTGATCACTTAATTTGGGAAACCTCTTAAGGTCTGAATTTATCCCTTCCATAAAATGTAATAGAAAACTTATAAAAACTGAAAAAGGAGGTGGATAAAGTGGCAGACGCTTTAATGGAAATATTAAAGGAAGCTCAAGCTAAAAAAGTTCAAAACATTTACAGAAGGAACATCGAGAGGGTATTAGGTGCCCTTTTAGTAACTTCCGATTTTTGGAAAGTAGTAGATTATTCCGACCTCCCTGTTCCTTACACTTCCACAATTATTAAAGTTTTGGAAGAAAAAGGTTATGTAAAAATTGAAAACGATGAGATTCTCCTAACAGAAAAAGGTTTGGAACTTGTCAAAGAATACAATATAGCTCCCTACAAAGATTTCTCTTGTGAAGCTTGCCAAGGAAGGGGAGTTCCTTTCTACAAAAATATAGACTTTTATAGGACTTTTGTAGAAATAGCTAAAGATAGACCTGAGCCTGTTCAGCAGTTTGACCAAGGTGCGGTAACTCCCGAAACCACGGTTTCTAGGGTTCTCCATATGGATATGAGAGGTGATATTGAAGGTAAAGAGATTATAGTTATGGGAGCGGAAGATGATCTTACTGGATTGGCCATAGCTCTTTATGGGGGCTATAAAAGACTCCTTATTATCGATATCGATGAAAGACTGATAGAATTTGATAACAAAATCATTAAGGAATTAGGTCTTAAAAATGTAGAAGCAAGGGTTCACGATCTTAGAAATCCTTACACCGAAGAATTTCTTGGAAAATTTGATGTATTTGTAACCGATCCTCCAGAAACATTTGCCGCTTTTAAAGCTTTTATTGCTAGAGGTATTGCTACAATTAAGGAGCACGGAGGTGCAGGTTATTTCGGACTAACTTTAAGAGATAGTTCAATCTTTAGGTGGCAGAAATTCCAAAAAGAACTTTTGAGAATAGGTGCAGTTATCACTGATATTATCCAGGACTTTAACGACTATATGAATTGGGGATATCACGAAGAAACGAAAGCTGCCCAAATTGCACCCGTTAATAAGGCTCCCGAAGATATTTGGTATAGGAGCGCCTGGTACAGAATAGAACTCCTTCCCGGTTTTGAAAGAACCAACGAACCTATATCGGACGAAGTTTTCTACCTTGATGAGGAAGGTTCAACAACCTAACCTTCTCTCGTTTCTTTTGCTTAGATTTTAACTATTTATGTTCCGTTTTTTTCCTATCTTTGTATGTTTACTTCTAGACCAATTAACCAAATATTGGATTTTCAAAGTAAATCATCCTATCGATTTGCTGTCTTTTTTATCCCTTACACCTGCATACAACGAGGGATTTATTTTCGGACTTTTTGATCGCTGGAGCGGTTTTTTAAAGAATCTTTTTTACTTTGCTATTCCGGTAGCGATTTTATTTTTCCTTATTGGGTTATTAATTTTTACAAAAAATTCCACTTTAAGGTTTGGAATATCGCTTGTTGTAGGTGGTGGTTTAGGAAATATTATCGACCGCTTGTTGCTAGATAAAGTTAGGGACTTTATAGACTTTCATATAGGAAGTTGGCACTATCCCATTTTTAACATCGCAGATGTTTGCATAAATTTGGGAATTGTCGTAATAGCTTTTTATTACCTTTTCCAGTATAAAGCCTCAAAAGGGGATTAAAATTGTCGCTATGGCTGAAGAAATTCGTATAACAACCCCACTAACTGAAGATGTAATAGAAAATCTTAGGGCAGGCAATAAGGTTTTAATTACCGGATACATATACACTGCAAGAGACGCAGCCCATAAAAGAATGGTTGAAGCTATCCAAAGGGGAGAGCCGCTTCCGTTTGATGTAAAGGGTCAGATTATTTACTATGTAGGTCCCACTCCTCCAAAACCCGGGGAGGTAATCGGCTCTGCAGGTCCAACTACCTCCACCCGTATGGATAAGTACGTCGAGCCTCTCTTAAAGCTTGGTTTAAAAGGAATGATAGGAAAGGGTTATAGACAACCTTTTGTTAAAGAACTTTTAAAAAAGTATAAAGCTGTTTACTTTGCCGCTGTAGGCGGAGTTGCTGCACTCTATAAAGATAGAATTAAATCTGCAGAAATTATAGCTTACGAAGATTTAGGACCTGAAGCTGTTAGAAAGCTTTATGTAGAAGATTTTCCCGTGGTGGTTGCCTACGATATCTACGGTGGAGACCTTTTTGAGGAAGGTAGAAAAAAATACGCCCAAATAGAGATTTAAAAGAAAAAAGAACTTCTTTTACAGAGCGTTTGTATCTACTTCCCCTTCCTGATTTTGTTGAGGTTCATCGCTACCCAAAAATCTGAGTTCGATACGCTCGGAAGGAATTATTGTTGTAATTGCGTGTTTAAATACCAAAGTTTGATTTTTACCGTCGTCCAGCAAAATGGTATAGGTATCAAAGGAGCGAATTCTTCCCTGCAATCTAATACCGTTAACTAGATAAATAGAAACTCTAATTCTCTGCTTCCTTGCAGTATTGAGGAAAACCTCTTGCAATTTGTAAGGCATCTTTTTTAACCTCCATTTGTTGTTTTTATAGTCTTTCCATAATACCTAAAACAGCTTGTTTTTAAAGTCCTAAAACATCAAACATATTGTAAAGCTTACCGGCAGGTTTATCCGCTATCCATTTGGCCGCTTCTACGGCACCTTTGGCAAATATATCCCTGTTCGTAGCTCTGTGGGTAAGTTCCAGTCTTTCTCCAAAACCGAAAAAGTAGACGGTATGCTCACCTACCACATCACCACCTCTGAAGGTCATTATTCCGAGGTCGTCCTTTTTTCGTTCGTAGTGGCCTTTTCTACCGTAAACCGCTATTTCTTCAAGTTCTTTACCTAGCTCTTTAGCTATTATCTCTGCCAGTTTCATTGCTGTTCCCGAAGGAGCATCCTTTTTAAATCTGTGGTGGATCTCTCCAATTTCTATATCAAAGTCGTGGTTTTTCAAAACTCTGGTTGTCAATTCCACCAACTTAAATAGGAGATTCACACCCAAACTCATATTGGGTGAAAATAAAACCGTTCCTTTTTTGGCCAATTCTTCCAACTTTGAAAGTTCCTCTTTGGAAAAGCCGGTAGTTCCTATTACCACTTTTTTACCGAGCTCCACCGCCTTTTGGGTATGTTCTATAGCCGCTGCGGTGGAATTTGCAAACTCTATAAGGACATTGCAGTTTTTTAAAGCCTCTTCAGGATTCGAAGTTAAAGGAATACCCTTAAAGCGTGTATCGTTCAAAGCCTCACCGAGGTCGGAGAATTTTTGAGCATTTTTGGGACTTTCGAGGGTTCCACAAATTTCTACTTGAGGATCGTTATAAGCAATGTTTAAAATTCTTTTTCCCATTCTTCCGAGAGCACCCGATACCGCAACTTTTACCGTCATAGGTTATTAACTTTATGAACCTTTCAAGGAGACAGTTTTTAAAAATTTTCTTTTACGGGTACCTAATTTCATTTTTGACTCCGTTGAGGTTATTGTTTATAAAGGAAGAACGTAAAAAGGTGGAAATTTTCAAAAGAAAACCTTTAAGGGTAGTTCCCTGCGAAAGTGTGAGTTATTCCCACAGATTAAGTAAAAAGAGAAACTTTTTTTGAGGTTGTTTAGTCTAAAAAATTTCTTATTAACAATAACGTTTCAATTCCACCGAGTGGGTATAAAACTTTGCGGCAAGCAAATTATTTTCACCAACCCTTTAGTCGGTTATATACCGAATTTATGGTTTTTAAGGCTTTTTTACTCCTTGAAATTTGCCAATTTAAGACATAAATTTAAACCTTACCCTTACATCGTTAGGAGGTAGAAAATGAAGTTCAATTTCGTTGGTCAGGATGTAGAAATAACCGATGCTATTAAAAGTTATATTCAAAAAAAATTCAGCAGATTGGAAAGACTATTTAAAGGGCTGGTATCGGATGAAATAGAAACACATATAGCAATAAAAAAAGAGAGGGCAGAATATCGTATAGAAGTAGATATTTATATTCAACAAAAAGGAGAAAAAATACACGTTTGGGATGCTGATCCCGACCTTTATGCTGTTGTAGATAAGGTTGTAGATGAATTAGAGAAAAAACTTGTAAAGGATAAAGAGAGGATAAAAACCGAAAGGAGGGAAGCTCGTAAAGAAAAAATGCAATTAAAAACCTTTACCGAAAGGGTTGAATCTATTCCAAGACCTAAAATTGAGGAAGAAGAGCTAGTGGTGGATAAACCTCTCGATGTTGAAGATGCAATTTTGGAACTTGAAGAAAACCATTTGCATTTCCTACCTTATATAGATATTCGAAATAATGAGCTATGTATTCTTTATAAGAAAAAAGCGGGAAATTACGGAGTAATTAG
>JALSNH010000077.1 GCA_026987085.1 Aquificota bacterium
AACATTAGAGATAAGGAAATAAGACTTAGGAGTCTGCTTGAAAGGAAAAAGCTCGAATGGAAAGAAGAGCTCAAAAAGAATCCTCCCAAAGTCACGGTAGACGATGTGGCCGAGGTTATTTCAAGGTGGAGCGGTGTTCCCGTTAAAAGGCTTACCGAAACCGAAGCGGAAAAGCTCCTTAAGATTGAAGAGGAACTCAAAAAACGGGTTCTCGAACAGGACCACGCCATCGAAAGGATTGCCAAAGCATTGAGACGCTCCCGTATAGGCCTTCACAGAAAACGCCGCCCTATAGGGGTCTTTATGTTCTTAGGCCCTACCGGTGTGGGTAAAACGGAAACGGCAAAAGCTTTGGCGGAGCTCCTTTTTGGTAGCGAAGACGCCCTAATCAGGTTCGATATGTCGGAGTTTATGGAAAAGCATACAGTTTCAAAATTGGTGGGTGCACCTCCCGGATATGTGGGCTACGAGGAGGGCGGACAGCTTACCGAGTTGGTTAGAAGGAGACCTTACTCGGTAATACTGCTCGACGAAATTGAAAAGGCACATCCCGATGTGTTTAACCTGTTTTTGCAAATTTTTGACGACGGTAGGTTGACCGATTCTTTCGGTAGGACGGTAGACTTTAGCAACACGATAATTATCATGACCTCCAACCTCGGTGCAAGGATGATAGCGGAAAGGGGTAAGGTAGGTTTCGAACAGGAAAACTCCCTACTCGATTACGAACAAATCAAAAAGAATGTAATGGACCAAGTAAGGAAATACTTCACACCTGAATTCCTAAACAGGCTCGACGACATTATTGTCTACAAACCGCTATCGAAGGAGGCGGTGGCTAAAATTATCGATTTACATCTAAAAGAGATTAATGAAGGGCTTAAGGAATGGGGAATCAAAGTAAAACTTCACAAAAGCTTCGTAGACTGGTTGATAGAGAAATACTACCAACCCGAATACGGAGCGAGGAGTATAAAGAGGGGACTCCAAAGGGAGGTAGAGGAACTAATTGCGGAGGAACTTTTAAAGGGCAAATTGAAAGATACCGCCGAGGTGGAGCTCAAAGTAAACAAAAAGGGCAAACCCTACCTAAGGAAGATCAAGAAAAAAGAGGAACAAAAAGAGGAAGCAAAGGTAGGTTAACCTTAGCCCTTCTTTTGTCCTTTTTTTTAATAGCCTCAACCTCCTGTGGTCAAGAAACAATCTCCTCCATTAAAGTTGAGGGAAACAAATACTTCTCCGATAAGGATGTTTTGAAACTTTTAAACCTCCAAGAGGGGATTATCTATTCGCCCGATTATATCTACCGCTCAATAAAGCAGGCCTACTCTAAAGGTGCCTTCGAATTTATAGCGATTTACGAAAAACCTACTCCTAAAGGGGTTTCCCTCTTGGTAAAAGTTAAAGATTTGCCGGTAATTTACGATGTGCAGTTTATCGGCAACAAAGAGATAAAAGATGAAGAACTCCGTAAGGTTTTGGGTATTCCCGAAAATCCACAGGAGCTAATCGAACAGCAAACCGGATATATATCGGGCCCGGCGGTTGAGGAGAAATTAAAAATCCAAAAGTTGGTCCCTATAGGAAAACCTTTAACGCTTAAAGAGATAGAGGAGATGGCCCGTCGTATAGAGCTCTACTATGCCTATAAAGGTTATCCCGGAACAAAGGTCAAATGGAGGATAGTTCCCATTAAAGGAGCTTCAAAACTTGTTTTCTATATCCACGAGGGTAAGCAAAAGTGGGTTTCCAAGATAGAGATAAAGGGCTTAAAACAGCTCAATAAGAAAGACATTCTCAATGTAATGGAACTACAAGAGCCCAATATATTCCTTTTTAGGTCCCATCCGCCCTTTTCCAAAGAGCTTCTCGAGAGCGATGTCGAGACTATCAACGAGTTTCTAAAGAGCAAAGGATTTTTCGAAGGGGAGGTTGAAAGCTACAAAGTGGTCAATCTTGGCAACGGTGCGGTAAAGGTAGTCATAAAAATCCACGAGGGGCCCCGTTATAAAGTTGGAAAGGTCCTCTTAAAGGGAAATACCTACTTCGGTTATCACGAACTTACCGATAAATTCTTTAAAAAACTTAAAAAGCACGGATATTTTTACGACCAAAGGTGGGTCGATTTGTTAAAGAAAGAAATCCTTAAAAAGTATCAAAATTTAGGTCTATATTTCACCAAGGTAGCGATAGAGAGAAAGATAAACCCTAAAAGGAAGGTTGTCGATTTAATAGTCCACATTAAGGAAAGTCCACCTACTTACGACCGTTGGGTGGAAATAAAGGGCAACTACGAAACAAGAGACTATGTAATCAGGAGGGAGTTGGAGCTCCACGAAGGGGACCTAATAACGGAGGAAAAGGTAAAGTGGTCCAAAATTTGGCTCGAGAGACTCGGCTACTATGCTCAAACCAGAATAAATATTGAGCCTCTAAAGAAAAACTACGCTAAAACCAATGTAAAAGTTACCGAACGTTTTACAGGCCAATTTTCGGTAGGTATAGGCTACAGTGAAACGAGCGGTCTCTCCGGTTTTGTATCGCTAAGAAAGGGAAATTTCCTCGGAACTGGAGATATTTTAGGTCTTACCCTTTCGTGGGGTGAGTATGCAAGGAACTACAGTTTCTCCTATACAAGAAAGTGGTTTTTAAGAAAACCGCAAGATTTGAGCTTTGATATCTACAGCACCCAACATGAATACGATACCTACAGCATAAAAACCAAAGGTCTGTCAACTACCTTAACCCGACGCTTCTGGCACTATTGGAGGTGGTATGTAGGTCTCGATATCCAATCAATTAATTATTACGATATTTCACCAGACGCTTCTATATATGTAAAGGAGGCTTCCCAATTTAACAGTGCCCGAATTATCCGCTTTGGAGTGGCAAGAGATACGAGAAACAGCTACATATTCCCCACCGACGGAAGCTACCTTGCGGTGGATGAAAAGGTAGGCGGTCTCCTCGGAGGAGATGAAAAGTTTGCAAAAGCCACCTTTACAGGGTCTGTATATAAAGAGGACCCTTACTTTGATACCGGTTTAATTTTCTCCCTAAGGGGAAGGCTCGGTTTTGTAGGTCCTTGGGGTGGTAAAAAGGTAGAACCCATAGATGAACGCTACTTTGTCGGTGGAGACTTCACCATTAGAGGCTACAAATACGGTTATGCGGGACCTGTAGACCCCAATACCCATGATCCTATAGGAGCCAAATACATGTGGTTTACCAGCTTTGAGGCCGATTATCCGATTAAACGAAGAATGTTTTACTTAGCCGGATTTTTCGATGTTGGAAATGGAGCCAACAAATTGGGTGACCTATTTCAAAATATAAAGGCGGGAACCGGTTTTGGCGTAAGGTTCATAACCCCTATGGCTCCCGTAAGGCTCGACTTCGCTTGGAAGCTTAAAAAGGTTCCAGGCGATACCAATAGGTTCAGAATCCACCTTATTTTGGGTTCTTTCTTCTAATCTCTTCCTTTTATGGAGGAAAAATCTATAACCATTGTTGGGGCGGGAATTACCGGTTCATTTTTGGCTCAAAAACTTATAAATGAAGGATTTGAAATAACTGTTATAGATACCAACCCCGTCCGGTTGGAGAGTTTGGAAATTAAGCCTAACATTCTTACCGTTAACTGCTCTTTGCCCGAAAGGGAATGCCTAAAGTATTTCCAAAACAGGGAACACGTTTTTCTTTTGACCGACAACGAGAGTTTAAATGTATCCGCTTCCCTTTTGGTAAAAAAGGCAAACCCTTTGGCCAAAATTGTGGTTCGTATTTATAGCGATACCTACGAAGGTATAGAAAACCTACTCGATAATCTTAAAACGGTAAATATAGTTTCCAATACCGCCGAAGCCTTTTTAAGGCTAATTAAATACCCATTCGCAAAAAATGTCTGGGAATTAGGAAATTTACTCCTTTTTAAGGTTGAGGCTCGAAATATACCTTCCTTGTTAGGACAACAATTAAAAGAAACCAACCGATACGGAGTTTTATTTCTCGTAATCCTCCTCGAAAGAGAAGGTAAATTTTCGATACCTAAAGGGGATACCGTTATAAAGGAAAACGACACTCTATTTATTTTGATTCCAAAGGAGGAAATTGAAAACTTTACTCAGAAATTCCAACTGAACAGGAGAAGGTTAAAGAAAATTACCGTATTTGGCTACTCAAAATATACGGAGGCGGTTTTGGAAGTTCTCGGTTCGGAAGGCTTAAAAGTCCAAATGGTTGAAAATAGGAAGGAGATTATCGAAAAGTTGTTAAACCGCTTTTCCGATTTTTTGGAAATCTATGAAGGTTATCCTACCGATGAGGAACTGCTTCTATCGGAAAACCTTTTGG
>JALSNH010000078.1 GCA_026987085.1 Aquificota bacterium
TATCGAACTTTTTAACTACCCTGACAAGTTTTTGCATCTCCCTTAAAAGGTGCTCTTTGGTGTGGAGCCTTCCGGCGGTATCGACCAAAACTACGTCGTAATTTTCGTTAAAAGCCTTTTCGAGGCCCTTATATAACACTGCACCGGGGTCCGAGCCTTCCTTTCCTCCTATAAAGTCTGCCTTGGAGCGCTCGGCCCAAACTTTGAGCTGGTCGGTAGCGGCAGCTCTAAAGGTATCTGCCCCGATGATGAGAACCTTTTTTCCTTCCTTTACGAGCTTGTAGGCAAGTTTTCCAATGGAGGTTGTTTTTCCGCTCCCGTTAATGCCTACAAACAGAACCACCGCAGGTTCTCCTTTTAGGCAAAATTCCCCTTTGCAGGTGGAAAGTATCTCTTTAAACCTCTTTTTTAGGTAGTTCTTTACATCTTCCAAGTCCTTAAATTGGTTTTTCTTTTTTCTTATCTCCTCTACGAGTTCAACGGCGGTATTTACTCCTACATCGAGTTTGATAAGTAGCTCCTCGAGTTCTTCAAAAAACTCCTCGTCGAGCTCCCTTTTGGAGGCAAAGAGTTTGCTCAAACCGACTATTTCTCGGGTCTTTTGAAGGCCCCTTTTAAATTTTTCAAAAAGGCTTTCCTTCTTGACTGTTTGTTCCAGTTCCAAAAGCTTGGAAACCGCCAAAGGCGGCAAATTTTCCTTTCCTACCTCCTTTAAAATCCTTTGGGCTTCCTCGACCTTTTTGGCTCCAACTAAAGCCTCAAAGTAGAGAGCGGTAAGTTCGTTGCTCTCTTTATATCTATCCTTAAGTAGGTCTATAACCTCTTTGTTTTTCCCTTCTTTTAGGAGCTTTCTTAATTCTCCCACTTTTAGGGGTTTCTCTTTCTCTTCCCCTTTGCGGAACCTTTTAAAAAAACCGAAGACCATAGAGTATTTAAGGTTAATGGCCAAAAGGAGGTTTTCTTTTAAATTCGTTACCCGCGAGGGTTCCGCCTTTATGGTCGGAACCCATATAGTGGGTGGTATTATAGCCGGGACCGGTTTAGGGTATCTTTTTGATAGATTTTTCAAAACCGAACCGTGGGGTTTAATAGTTGGGTTCTTTTTAGGGGTTATTGCCGGTTTTAGAAACGCCTATAGGGAGATGCAAAATGTTATCCGAAAGGAGGAAAAGGATAAAAATAAGTGAACTTTGGGAGGATTAAACTTTTAGTTCTCGGCCCTCTTCGAGTCTTAAGATGTTGCTCCGGTGCTTAACCAGTATTAACACTGCTACCAAGGTTATTAAAAACTTAATGTTGAAAGGAAAGTTCCATATACCGCTTAAATAAATGGCGGTAAAAGCGGCAACTATGGAACCTAGCGAAACGTAGCCGCCCCACTTGTAGATAGCAAACCAAATGGCTAGAATAAGCAATCCAAAGTAAGGATTTATTGCAAATAAAACTCCACTGGAGGTTGCCACTCCTTTACCGCCCCTAAATCCTAAAAAGGGTGAAAACATATGTCCTAGAATTGAGGCTAATCCTACTAAGGTTGTTATCCAGCTTTCCAAACCGTAAATTTTAAGTGCTATGAAGGTAGGAATAAAACCTTTAAGAAAATCGAGAATGTAAACCACCGCTCCGTATTGTTTACCTAATACTCTTGCTACGTTGGTGGCTCCGACATTTCCACTTCCCTTAGTTCGAATATCTATTCCTTTCAATTTACCTAATAGGTAGCCAAAAGGTATTCCTCCTAAAAGATAAGCAATAATTATTAGGAAGGTTTCCATCATAAATTAAGTAATTGTTAACAACTGCAATATATAGTGCATGATATATTTACAAAAACTTTTGTTTTGAAAATGAAAAATCTTTATCTACTCAGACATGCCCAATCGGAGGGAAACAAACTTGGACTTTTTCAGGGAAGTTTGGATTTACCACTTTCAGATGAAGGAAAAAAACAGGCAATCCAGGCTGTGGAAAAATTGAAAGAATACCATTTTGAGGTTATTTATACTTCCCCACAAAAGAGGGCTTTGGAAACTGCAACCATAATAGCGGATAGATTAGGACTTCCTTTGAAAAGAGATGAAAGGCTTAGGGAGATCTCCTACGGTATTTTGGAAGGAAAAAAACATTCCGAGGTAAGAGAGTGGGAAATTTACCAGAAATGGTTAGAAAATCCTCTAAAAAATCCTTTGGAAAATGCAGAAAATCTTTTTGACGCTCAAAGGAGATTTCTGGAATTCCTGAAGGAACTATCAGAGGAGCGGATTTTAATTGTTACTCACGGTGGAATTGTTAGAGTTGCCCTATGCACGGTAGCGGGTATACCTCTAAATTTCATTTGGAAATTTTCGGTAGGGAATTGTTCCCTTACAAAGTTGGAAATCAAAGAGTTGGAGCCTTTAACAGGTAAGGTTAAGTTTGTTAACTACCCGTTGGTGGAAAAAGCAGATTAAAAATCCTTGCTAACACTCCTTTCCTTATAAGAATATAGGAGAAATACAAAACCCTCTAGGAGGTGGAAAATGCTTTTAGCCTTCATTATTTTTGTGATTGCCCTTTTGGCTACGGCCGTTCTCTTTTGGTTAGTAGCCCTCTTTTACGCCCCCAAAGGTGAATCGGTAGCAAAACATGTCCCCTACGAATGTGCAGTTCCTCCCGAAGGGCCTCTACCTAAAAAGTCCAACTTCCGTTATTACTTCTTTGGAATTCTTTTCTTGACAATGGATATGGTAGGAATGTTTGTCGCTTTGGAGGCGCTAACTAATGGAAAAGGGTTTTGGATTTATTTACTCTTTATTCTACCCATTCTGTTGGCCATCTGGCACATCATAGGAGGTAGACGCTATGTTGACCAAATTTCTTGATTTCTTTGGATGGGCAAGGGCAAACAGCCCTTGGATGGTTCACTACTGTTCGGGTTGTTGCTCCCTCGAAATATTGGCCTTAATGGGCCCCAGATTTGACTGGGAGCGTTACGGTTTTATGCCTGTTCCCTCACCGAGGCAGGCGGACTTTATAGTTATTACCGGTTTGGTTTCAAGGAAAGTTTTACCGGTTCTTTTAATGACCTATGACCAAATGCCCAAACCCCGTTATGTATTTGCAATAGGTTCCTGCGCCTTCGATGGTGGGCCCTACTATGATTCCACCTCGGTGGTAACAAATATTCCTGAAATACTTCCTCCCGACGTGTTTGTAGCGGGATGCCCACCTACACCGGAAGCGATACTCGAGGGACTCCTTGAAATGAAAAAAATTATCAGAGAAAAGAGGGAAGCTAAAGCGGAAAAAGAGGGAACTTGGAGGGAAATCCTTAAACAGGAATTGGAAAAAAATCCTCTCCTTGCAAAACAACCCTTTTTCGTAGGCGGTTAACGACTACTTTTCTCCTTCGCTTTTCTTAACCTTTTGTTAATAATTGACAAAAAGAGGAGGCTTTTAATGGGCATTGAAGGGTTCAAAAAATTAATGAAAACCTACTTTGGGGTAGAGGCTAAAGAGTATCCCCAAAATGCGGTGGCGGAAACATACCTTTTTGAAATCCAACCGGTTCACATAAGGGAGGTTGCAAAACTTTTAAAGGAGCAAGGATTTAACTTTTTCCATACCTTGGCACCGGTAGATTATTCTCCCAAAGGTAGAGGCATAGAACTCAACTACTTTTTTGAAAATTTTGATGAAAAAGTTTGGGTTGTTATACGTACAGAGGTACCTATCGAAAACCCTGAGATAGATAGCATCCACGATATTTATCCCGCTATAGAGGCTTGCGAAAGGGAGGAATGGGAAAAGTTCGGAATACAGTTTAAGGGTCATCCAAGACTTAAGCCGCTCCTTCTGGACGATACGCTGCAAGGAAAGTGGGTTCAAAGAAAGGCTTACGTCCCCGAACCTCACAGAAATTAAGGAGGTGTACTAATGTATCAAGGAGCTCAAATAATAACAGAACCGGTAGGAAAAGAAGGGGACCTTATGGTCCTAAACTGGGGTGTTCAGCACCCCGCCTCGGGTCCTATGAGGATTAAGGTATGGCTCGATGGTGAAATGATAGTAAAAGTAGAAAACGACCCCGGTTATGTTACCCGAAACCTCGAAAAGATGCTCGAATACCGCACATGGGAGAATGCAATAGTTAACGTAGAAAGGATTTGCTTTATAGATGACCTTGGAACGTTATTAAATTGGGCCCTTGCGGTGGAAAAATTGGCCGAGGTTGAGGTTCCTAAAAATGTCCAATATTTCAGGGTAATCCTCGCGGAGGTAGGGAGGATAGTTTCCCACCTCATAGGGGTGGGGGCTATGTTCGGAGCCCTCGGAGTAGCTACCCCTATGATGTGGGTCCTCTCTTTGAGGGA
>JALSNH010000079.1 GCA_026987085.1 Aquificota bacterium
GAAAAAATTGTGGATACTTCCGATGAATGGATTACCCAACGAACGGGTATAAAAGAGCGTAGGATAGCAAAGAATGAAAGCGTTGTTGATATGGCTGTTAAGGCAGCCGAAGAAGCTATAGAAAAAGCTAAACTGGACCCTACGGAAATAGAATTGCTAATAGTAGCCACCCTTAGTCCCCATTTGGGTTTCCCTGCCACCGCATGTTTGGTGCAGGAGAGGTTAAACTTACCGCCTTCGGCGGTTTCTTTTGATATATCTGCAGCTTGCAGTGGATTTTTATATGCTTTGGACATAGCAGACGCCTACCTGAAAAGTAGAAAAAAGAAAACCGCACTAATTATTGGAGCTGAGAAACTTTCCTCGATAATCGATTGGAAAGATAGAAGCACTTGTGTTCTTTTCGGAGATGGTTCCGGAGCGGCCGTTGTTAAATTTGATGAAAAAAGCTCGAGCGATATTTTGGCTTCAAAACTTTATACAAAAGGAAGCGATTGGAAAATTCTATATAGAGAAAACTGCGGTTATTTAAAAATGGAAGGAAGAAAAGTTTTCAAAGAAGCCGTCAATGGAATGACTAAAGCCTCTTTCGAAGCTATTAAGGAGGCCGGATTAAAACCGGAAGATATAGATTTAGTTATTCCACATCAAGCCAACTTGAGAATAATTAAAGCCGTAGCTGAAAAGCTGGGATTATCTATGGATAAAGTATTTGTAAATGTTAATAAATATGGTAATACCTCCGCCGCTTCCATACCGATAGCTCTTTATGAAGCCCTAAAAGAGGGAAGACTTAAAAGAGGAATGAATGTTCTACTTACCGCTATGGGTGGAGGTTTAACATGGGGTGCTATAGTTATTAGGTACTAATCAAGATATCCTTTGCTACCTTTATATCCATTTCAATTTGTTCGATAAGCTCTTTAACGGTTCTAAAAGCCCTTTCCGGACGGATATATTCTAAAAAAACTATTTTTGGTTCATTACAAATGATGAAATTTTCCTCCAAAATATGGACTTCCAAAGTTCTTTCGTATCCCTTCAAGGTAGGTGCATAGCCTAAATTGGCTATTGCCGGATATCCATTGCAATAAACTGCATAGACTCCGTTTGGCAAACAAAGTTTTTCAACATTTTTGAAATTCAATGTAGGGAATCCTATTTTTCTACCCAAACCTTTTCCTTTAGTAATTTTCCTGGAAATCCAGTAGAGGCGACCTAAGTATTTTGAAACCTCTTTAAGTTTAGCCTTTTTTAATTCTTCCCTAATGAGGGAAGAAGAAATTATTTGACCTGCAACTTTATAAGGCTCTACCTTTTTAACAATACAACCTCTTTGACTGCAAAATTTTGCAACTGTTAAAAAGGTACCGGCGGCTCCCTTTCCAAACCGCCAATCGTATCCAACAATAATAGCTTTTGCCTTAAACTCCCGAACCAAATATTTTTCCAAAAACTCTTCGGGTGATATTTTTGAAAAATCCTTTGTAAATGAAATTGTTTTAACCTCCACCCCCAATTGTTTTTCTATTAGCTCTTTTTTTTCAAAAGCTGTAGAAAGCTTACAAAAGTATCTATTTAAAGGACTTAAAACCTCTATAGGATGAGGATTAAAGGTTATTACCAGCGGTTTTAAGCCTTTTTTCAAAGCGAATGCTTTCAAATTTTGAATCAAATGGATATGTCCAAGATGAACACCATCAAAATTGCCAACAACAACAGCCGTATAAACCATTTATTTATAAAGTTTCTATCAGAAAAGTAAACTTTAAGTTGAAAGTTTCAAGATTATTATTATCCTTCTTATGAGAAAATTTTTCTGGATTGTAATTGGGTTTATTGTATTACCGACTATTGCAAGTGTAATTTTGTTAAAGTTAACAATAGCTCCATTAACAAACTTTTTACTGAAGAGATATATCGCTGCCCCATTTGATTTTCAGAAGATAGATATCAATTGGAGTTTAACCAAAGTTTTAGTTGAGAACTTTCGAATATTTCAACCTCCCCAATTTGGTAAAGGAACAATGTTAAGTTTCCAAAAAGCGGTCTTAAACCTACAACCTTCCACTTATTGGAAACTTGAACCTTACGGAACTTTAAAAGTAAGTAATCTTTACCTTCATTACAAGAAAATCAACGGGATTTCCAATATAGCTGTAGCTTTCAATCTTCCTGAAAAATCGGCGGAAGATAAATCGAATCAAGAATTTGAACTTAAGCAGGTTTCTATAAATTCCAATTTCAAAGGTTTGAGTAATATTAATTATACGGTCAACGGATATTTTGTAGGCTTTCATAACAATGCACAATTTCAAATAGAGGGATCTGCCGATATATCGAAAAAAAATAATCCCCAGGTGCTGGCTAATTTTAAAGTTTACAATTGGATTTTGAGAAATAAGTATTTGAAATCCCTAACAGGGAAAGATGAAATAAAATTAACCAAAATTGAAGGAACCGTAAAAATTGCAGGTAATTGGATCTATTTCGTGAACAGAAATACTAAAGCTTTCACAATTAACAATATTCTTTTTGCCGAAATCTACAAGAATTCCAAATATAATCGCCTTACCAAGGAACTATACATAACGGGAGCCATTTACTATCCTATAAAAATTGAATTTAAAATTACAGGAACCAGTGAAAATCCTAAAATTTCTATAAAAAAACTAACTATTCCAAACAATATAAATCTTAAAAACCTTCTTCCAGCAGGTAATACTAAAGTTATTAAAGAACAGATCAAAAAATCTATCAATCAGCTAAAAAATGAAACTATTAAAGAGCAAGTTGAGAAACCCATCAATCAGCTAAAAAATAAATTGGAAAATAATTTAGATTCAGTTTTCAAGCAGGCGGAGCATAATTTGCAACAAATTTTCGGTAAGTAATCTTTTTCCTTACTTTATTTCTTATGGTGTGATAACACCTTAACTCCCACGGTAGATTCACTTATAGCTATATAAAACAGGCTTTCTAGTATTTAAAGAGCTTTGCAAAGGTAGGAAAGAAAAAATTAGGAGATATCAAAAACCTCCTCAAGGGCTTTTATATCGGGAGGAACTACCACGGGTTCCTCCGACATTTTAATTGCCGTGTCAGGGTCTTTTAAACCGTTTCCCGTTAGGGTGCAAACTACCGTTTCTCCTCCTTTAAAGACACCTTCCCTTACGCACTTTATAAAACCGGCCACCGAAGCGGCGGAAGCCGGCTCGCAAAAGATACCTTCCATGGAGGCTACAAGCTTGTAAGCGTAGAGAATCTCATCGTCGCTTACCGCATCGATACGGCCGCCACTTTCGTCCCTCGCTTTTAAAGCACCCCTCCAACTGTAAGGATTGCCTATTCTTATTGCGGTTGCTATAGTTTGCGGATTTTTTATCGGATAACCTTTAACAATCGGAGCGGACCCTTCCGCCTGCCATCCCATCATCTTGGGTAATTTTTTTATGTGCCCCGCCTCGTAATACTCCTTATAGCCCTTCCAGTAGGCGGTAATATTTCCCGCATTCCCTACAGGAATAAACTGGTAGTCGGGAGCATCGCCGAGGGCATCGCAAATTTCAAAGGCGGCCGTTTTTTGACCCTCCAAACGGTAAGGGTTTACCGAATTAACAATCTCTATAGGGTGCTTTTCAACTATTTTCCTTACAAGGTAGAGGGCATCGTCGAAATTTCCTTTAATTGCTACTATTTTAGCCCCGTAAATCATAGCTTGGGAAAGTTTTCCAAGGGCTACCGCACCGTGGGGGAGAACTACAAAAGCTTTAAGACCCGCCCTTGCTGCGTAAGCCGCCGCCGATGCTGAAGTATTTCCGGTGGAGGCGCATATTACAGCCTTCTTACCTGCTTCGACCGCTTTGGAAATAGCCATAGTCATACCGCGGTCCTTAAAGGATCCCGTCGGGTTCAAGCCTTCAAATTTAAAGTAGAGATTTACATCGACTCCCAAAAATTTTGTTAAATTTTTTGCCTTTATAAGGGGTGTATTTCCTTCGTAGAGAGTTACAACCGGCGTTTTGTCGCTTACCGGTAAAAATTCCCTGTAGTGGTTAATAATACCGGTCCAAGAACCCGCTTTAAGGTTGTTTGAGTTAATAACATCCCCCTCCTGTCGCATGGTAAGCAGTCATCACCTCCTTTTGTGGAGGGAAGGGAAAAGCCCCACCCCCGAAGGTCTCAACAAGTTATTTTAAAACTAAACAATTACATCCTCTCCGGTGCGGAAATTCCGATAAAACTAAAAATGAGTCTCAAGGCGGTTCTTATAGCTTTCAGCAGGGCAAGGCGTGCCTTCATAAGTTCGAGGTCGTCCACCATTACCCTGTA
>JALSNH010000080.1 GCA_026987085.1 Aquificota bacterium
AGAAGAAAAGAGGAAACCCACCGTATGGCGGAAGCAAACAAAGTTTTCTCCCACTTCAGGTGGTAATTTTTATGGACCCTTTAGGTGTCTCTTCTTTGTATTTCCTTCCTATTAAAGGAAACCAACTTTTAACCGAACCTTTAAGAGTTTCGCATAAATTTTAAAAACCTTTGGAGGAGGTAAAAATGGCAAGGCAAGTTCCCATAGAGCATTTAAGGAACATCGGTATAGTTGCCCACATCGACGCGGGTAAAACCACAACCACCGAGAGGATTCTTTATTACACCGGTAAATCTTACAAAATCGGTGAAGTTCACGATGGTGCCGCAACTATGGACTGGATGCCCCAGGAAAAGGAGAGGGGTATTACCATCACCGCCGCAACAACCGCTACCTACTGGGATAAAGACGGAATTAGGTACCAAATCAACATTATCGATACTCCGGGGCACGTTGACTTTGCGGTTGAAGTTGTCCGTTCTATGAAAGTTCTCGACGGAATTGTATTTATCCTTTCAGCCGTTGAAGGCGTTCAGCCCCAGTCTGAAGCCAACTGGCGTTGGGCCGACAAATTCGAAAAACCGAGAATCATCTTTATCAACAAAATGGACCGTCTCGGTGCCGACTTCTTTAGGGTCCTCGAAGAGGTTGAAAAGAAACTCACTATTAAACCTGTGGCTATCCAAATTCCTGTCGGTGCCGAGGATGCCTTTGAGGGAGTTATCGACCTCTTTGAAATGAAGGAAATTATTTGGCTCGAGGAAACCCTCGGTGCCAAATACGAATATAGAGAAATCAGACCAGAACTCAGGGAGCAGGCCGAAGAATGGCGCGAAAAGATGATAGAGGCTATCGTTGAAACCGACGAGGAGCTAATGGAAAAATACCTCGAAGGTGAGGAAATCTCCAACGAAGAACTCAAAAAGGCTTTAAGAAAGGCTACCATAAACAGGCAGCTTGTTCCAGTGCTCTGCGGTTCGGCATTTAAAAACAAAGGTGTTCAGCCCCTGCTCGACGCAGTTGTGGACTATCTACCCTCACCGATAGACCTACCGCCTATTAAAGGTATTAATCCCAAAACCGGTGAAGAGGTTCTTATCAAACCTCTCGACGATGAGCCTTTTGTAGCTTACGTATTCAAGATTATGGCAGACCCCTATGCGGGACAGCTTACCTACATAAGGGTTTTCTCTGGCCACGCTAAAAGCGGAACTTACGTTTACAACGCTACCAGAGATAAGAAAGAAAGACTTGCAAGGTTCTACTTAATGCACGCCAACCACAGGTCTGAAGTTCCCGAAGTTAACGCCGGTGATATCGTTGCGGTTGTTGGTCTCGATGCAGCTACCGGTGATACTCTATCCGATGAAAAACATCCCGTAGTTCTCGAAAAATTGGAATTCCCCGAACCGGTTATCTCTATGGCTATCGAACCCAAAACCAAAAAGGACCAAGAGAAACTCTCCGAAGTTCTTAACAAGTTAATGAAAGAGGACCCCACCTTTAAGGCTACCGTCGACCCCGAAACCGGACAGACCCTTATCCACGGAATGGGTGAGCTCCACCTCGAAATTATGGTCGACCGTATGAAGAGGGAATACAACATCGATGTGACTATGGGTAAACCACAGGTTGCCTACAGGGAAACTATCAAGGTTCCCGTTAAAAACGTTGAAGGTAAATATATCAGACAGTCCGGTGGTAGGGGTCAGTACGGACACGTTGTTATAGACCTTGAACCGCTACCGAGGGGTAAGGGTTTTGAATTCGAAGACGCTATCGTCGGTGGTATTATTCCTAAAGAATTCATTCCTTCCGTTGAAAAAGGTATCAGGCAGGTCCTCGAAAGTGGTGTTATAGCCGGTTATCCCATTGTTGACGTTAAGGTAAGACTTCATAACGGTTCTTACCACGAAGTGGACTCTTCCGATATCGCATTCCAAATAGCGGCACAGATAGCATTTAAAGAGGCCTTCAAAAAAGCTCAACCGGTTCTTCTCGAGCCTATTATGGAGGTTGAGGTTGAGGTTCCCGAAGAATATATGGGAGCGGTTATCGGAGACCTCAACTCCCGCAGGGGTAAAATTTTGGGAACTGAAAAGAAAGGTCAAATTGTAACCATCAAAGCGCACGTTCCCTTGGCAGAAATGTTCGGTTATGCAACCACCTTAAGGTCGTTAACCCAAGGTAGGGGAACCTTCCAAATGACTTTCTCCCACTATGAGGAAGTTCCCAAAAATATTCAAGAACAGATTGTTGGAGAGAGAATGAAGGAAAAAGAGAGCTAATTTCCTTCTATTACCTTTTCTTTTATCGCTCCTTTTGCAGTTGAACTTTTTAACACTTTCCTTCGAAGGTTGTGAAATAATAAGACCTTTTGGAGTTTTAACAAGAGATAGAGGAGGATAGAGAGATGGCTAAATGCTATGTGTGCGGAAAACATACCGTTTTTGGTAGAAGGGTAACTTTCTCCGGAGAGAGGAATCCAAGGAAATTTAAAGCAAATCTCCAAAAAGTAAGAATTGTTTTACCCGATGGCAGCCACAAAAGGGTTTACGTTTGCACAAAGTGCCTAAAAGCGGGTAAAGTGAAAAGGGTTGTTAGAGTTCCAAAAGAGGAAGTTTAATTTTTTCATGCCTTCTTTAGTTTTACTTTTAGGTGGTAAGGGAAGCCGCTTTGGTGGAAAGAAGCAATTCTTAACCTACAAAGGTCGCTATCTGTTTGAATATCTCCTTGAACGGGTAAAAGATTTATTCGGAGAAATTATCTTAGTGGTACCGGAAGAAGATTTTGAAATCTTTAGTAGGAAATATACCGGTTATAAAATTGCCGTAGGTGGGAGTGAAAGACAGTTTTCCGTTTACAACGGATTACAACTTGTAAAAGAACCAATAGTGGTTATTCATGATGGAGCAAGACCTTTTGCTTCCCGCCATCTATTTGAAAGACTTTTGACTCCCGAGCCCTGCGATGGAAAGATTCCTGTTGTCCCGGTTAGGGATACGGTAAAGAGAGTAAACCACAATGGGGTAGTGTTGGAAACTTTACCACGAAAGGAGCTTTTTGCAGTTCAAACTCCGCAAGTTTTTAAAACTGAAATACTAAAAGGGTGCCACGAAAGGGCTTTAAAGGAAAACTTTATAGGAACCGATGATGCCTCCCTTTTAGAAAGATACGGCTATAAGGTTTGCACAACTGAGGGGGAAATTTTTAATTTAAAAATAACCTATCCCGAAGACTGGGAAATTGGCCTTTGCCTTTTGAAAAGGCTAATCTAAAAATCTCGCTCTTTCCAATTCGGATAAAACCCCTTCGGGGGCGATTTTTAAACATTCAAAATCCTTTTTGCAACTACCTTTTCCATGTAAATCGCAGGGAGAACAGGGAAGAAACTTCGAAATAACTATCCCTTCATCGGGAAAGGGTGCAAATCCGAGGCAAGGGTGGGTTCCTCCATAAATAACAGCAACTTTTGTTCCAACGGCACGTGCCATATGGGTAGCCCCGCTATCGTTGCCTATATAGAATTTTGCCTTTGACAGTATATGTAGGCTCTCCAACAGGGATAATTTCCCGCAAAGGTTTACAACCCCTTGCCAATCCTTTGTTAGTTCAAAATCGTTTTTGTCCCCTATAAGGACTGGATTAAAACCTTTTTCCTTTAAAAGTTTGGCTAGCTTTTCAAAATACGGATACCTCTTCTTTTTGTATCTAGCTCCAACTCCTATAGCGATGTAATTTTTCCCTTCCAAACCGTGTTTTTTTAAAGTTTCTAACCTATTTTGGTGGTTTAACTCTATTTTTGGTCTTAGATGGGATTTTTTTATACCTAAAACTTTTAAAGGTTCCGCGTAGGCGTTTACTACACTGTAGGGTTCCTTTTTTAAGTTATCCGCCAGATGGAACCTGTTTAAAAAGATACAGATCCTTCTTCGGAGCGCCCTTTTTTTATAGGAACCTTTAATAGGAGCTTTCAGAAAGGACTTTAACAACACCGTTTTTAGATTCCTATGTAAATCAAAAACCGCGTAAGGTTGGTAGCTATTAATCCTTTCAACGAGCGATTTAAAATTCCTCCAAAAGTTTTCTTTTTCAATAGAGATAATTTCAAGTCTGCTATCTTCCTTAAAAAGTTGCGCATAAGGTTTGTAGCTAACCAGAATCGGTTTGAAATTTTTACGGGCTAAAGGTTCTATAAGAGAAGAGGTTAAAACTACATCACCCAAAGAGGAAAACCTTAAAAGAACAACCGTTTTCATTTGAGGAATTTAAAAGGTTATTCGAAAACCTAAAAAGGCGGTGGATTAAAAA
>JALSNH010000081.1 GCA_026987085.1 Aquificota bacterium
TAGATGTTAAAGCCCATAAAGAGAAAATATAGATTTGGAGAGAACCTTTTAAGGTCTTTACCATTTTACACTTTATGATTGTTGTATTTTTAGGACCTCCCGGTGCGGGTAAAGGGACGCAAGCCCAAAGGTTGGTTGAGGAAAAGGGATTTATCCACATCTCCACCGGCGACCTTTTAAGGGAAGCGGTTAGAAAGGGAACCGAACTTGGAAAAAAGGCCAAAGAATACATGGATAGGGGAGAATTGGTTCCCGACGACCTCATAGTGGCTATGATTAAGGAGAAACTACCAAAGGAAGGCAACGTGATACTGGACGGTTTTCCGAGAACGGTAGCACAAGCCGAGGCACTCGACAGAATGTTGCAAAATATGGGCAAACGGGTCGATGCGGTGGTTCTTTTCGATGTTCCCGATGAGGTGGTTATCGAAAGACTGTCGGGCAGGAGGATAGACCCGAAAACCGGAAAGGTTTACCACATTAAATACAATCCTCCTCCCGAAGGTGTTGAAGTAATTCAAAGGGACGACGATAGGGAGGAGGTAATAAGAAAACGTTTAGAGGTTTACAGAAAACAGACCGCACCTTTAATAGAGTATTACAAGGAAAGAAACCTCCTAAAGGTTCTAGATGCAACCTTACCTCCCGAAGAGGTCTATAAACAACTCTTACAAGTTTTGGGTCTTTAGCTTTTCAACCTTTAAGGGGTTCTATTTTCAATTTAACCTTTTGTAGGTTATGGAATTGATAGATTTCCTTTTGAAGGAATTAAACGGTAAATTGGTTCAGACCCATGTCTCATGGGTAGTGATACCCAACCATAGAAGGTGGGTTTTAAAGATAAAAAAGCCGGTCAACTTCGGTTTTTTGGATTATTCAACTTTGGAAAAACGCAAATTCTACTGCGAGAAGGAGGTTGATCTCAACCGCCGTCTCTGCCCGTGGGTATATGAAGGGGTTATTCCGATAAGTAAGGTGGGCGACCGCTACGTTCTTAACGACAGCTCCAATGTGGTTGAGTATGCGGTCAAGATGAGATATATCCCTGAAAGGGCTTTGCTTGTAAATAGGCTCGATAAGGTAAATGAAAACGATATAAAGGCTGTTGCCCAAAGGGTTGCAGAGTTCCACCAAAAGGCTAAAGTTGTTCCTGAATTTGGAAAAATCGAAGTTATCAAATACAACACCGATGAAAACTTTGAACAAACAAAACCTTTTATTGGAAGAACTATAGATGAAAACACCTACAGGGAGATAAAAGAGAAAACAAACGCCTTTTATGAAAAGTTTAAAGATTTGTTCCAAAAGAGGGTTGAGGAGAACAAAATAAGGGACGGACACGGGGATATAAGGCTTGAACATGTTGCCTTTTTGGAGGAGGGTATCTGTATCTTCGACTGTATAGAATTCAACGACCGTTTCCGCTACGGCGATGTAATTAACGATATGTGTTTCCTCTCTATGGAGCTCGATTATGTAGATAGAAACGACCTTTCGAAGGTCTACGAGGAACATTACAAGACCTTAATGGGAGAAAATGACCAAGAGTTTTATCCTTTATTGAACTTTTATAAAGCCTACAGGGCCTACGTGAGGGGAAAGGTCACCTCCTTCCTTTTGGAGGATCCAAATATTCCCGAAGGAGAGAAGAACCTTATAAAGGAAAAGGCAAGAAGGTTTTTCAACCTCAGTAGGAGCTATTTGGAAAAGGTAGACCTTTAAAGGTTTTCTCGCTACTTTAACCCTTCTCGGTTCTGGTTTTCTTTTCTTTCCAATCTAAATTATAAATTCGGAGGTTCCGAAAATGTTTGAAACCGTTAAAAGGTTGGTTGAATTTGATGCAACACCTTACTATGTAACTTCTCTCTATTTCAATTTCCAACCGGAGGATTTAACAAAAAATCAACTCTACCTAAAGGTAAAGGATTTGGTTAAAGATTACCGCCACTTTGTGGAGGAAAAGGTAAGTTGGCCTAAAGAGGTTAAAGAGAGTGTTTTAAACGACCTCGAAAGGATTTTGGAGTTTGTAAAAAATCCCGACAATATTGGTGGAGGAAGGGCTTTTGCCATCTTTAGTTGCGATGCAAAGGACCTATTTGAGGTTATAAAGCTTCCCTACGCTTACCGCAACAGGTTGATGAACGACCGCCACCCCCTTGTAAGGGAAATTTTGGCAATAGATGAGGAATTTGGCCGGGTTGGGGTTCTTTTGGTGGATAAACACCATATAAGGTTCTTTATTGCGGATATAACCGGCATTAGGGAAGTTGGGGATTTTGTAGAACCTATTTTGGTAAGGGCTCACAAGTTCCATAGCGGTGGTGCCTTTTTAAAAGGTGCCGAAGGTGAAAGAAGATTAATAATGCCTACAAGGGGAGCTGCACCCAATACCGTAAGGCACGGTGTGGGCGAATGGAGATTCCACCAAAGGATTCAACACGATTGGCATGCAACTCTAAAACTGGCCGCCGACGCTACATTCGAATACTGGAAGGAGCACCCGTTTGACCACCTCGTTATAGGAGGTTTGGAAGGTGATGCCCTTCGGGAGATTGAAAATGTTTTGCACGACTACCTTAGGAGAATTTTGCTTGGCTATATCGAGATAAATCCCGCCGAAGCGGACGAGAACCAAGTATGGAACAAACTACTCGAGTTTAGAATTCAAAAAGACCGTGAAGAGGAAAGGGAATTAATAAAACTCTTTAAGGAAGAGATAGGTTTTAACCGCGCTGTGAACGGTTTGGAAAAAACCCTCCAAATGTTGATGTTTGGTAATGTGAGAACCCTTCTTGTGAATGAAGATTTCTCGGCTCCCGGCTACAGGTGTAGGGGAACCGATACTTTAACCCTTAAGGCGGAATGTCCTGCGGAAAGCGATAAACTTGAGCCGGTCTTTGATATTGTTAACGAAATGATAGAGGAGGCTCTCCATCAAAGGGCTAAAGTGGAGGTTATAGTAGATAAAGAACTTCAAAAGGAAATAGATGGGGTAGCCGCCCTTTTGAGGTTCTCTTTATAAGTTTGAATCTTTAGCGGAAATATTTCCTATCCTTCTACTTCTTTCCATTGCTTGTTGTGCTAAGTACTGGTCTCCAAATTTTTGGAGGTTTAAAAATTCGGTTTCAAAAATTTCAAAGTGTCTTTCTTCATCCATAACTACCTTTTTAAAAAGTTGTTCCGTTCCCAAATCCCTATCGGTTTGAACTACTTCTATAGCCCATTGGGAGTATTGGTCTATGGCTTCTGTTTCGCTTTTCATAGCCCATTCGAGCATCTCTTTGGGATTATGGATTTTCTCTATCGGTTTAGGCAATTTTCCGAGTTCCACATCGCCACCTAAAAAGAGAATCCTTTCGGCAAAGGCCTCAACATGTTTCATCTCCTCTATGGCTATCCTCTTAAAGATATTTGCCAAAACATCGTATCCCATATCGTCTAAAACGAAGTGAAAATACATATATTGGTGGAGTGCCAACTCCTCCTCCGCAATGGCTTTGTTTAAAAGCTCTACACTTTTGGGATTTCTCATTTTAAAAACCTCCTGAAAAGGATTTGCAGGAACAAATTAAAACTCTCGAGGTTTAAAAGCAATACCTAACGTAAAAGGGGCAGAAAAAAACTCCTTTTGAAGGAGCTTAAAATACACTTTTTTACCTCTTTTTGTCAAAATTTTGTTTGAGAGGTGAAAGCATGGCTTGGAATAATATAGGTTACGACTCTTGCGGGGTAGGGTTCCTCTGCGATATCAAAGGAAGGGCTTCCCACAAAATAGTTGAGCTCGGAATAGAGGCGGTAAAAAATCTCACCCACAGGGGTGCGGTAGGTGCGGACGGAAAGACCGGCGACGGTGTTGGAATTTTGACCCAAATACCCCGCAAGTTTTTTAAAAAGTACCTCGACAAGGAAGGTTTAAAAATTTCCGATATAAACAACCTTGCGGTCGGTTTTATCTTCTCCAAAAACTCCGAAGGTTTCAAAGTTTTGGAAGAAAAACTCAAAGAGTTCGGTTTTAAAGTTATCGCCTACAGGGAGGTTCCCCACGATAACGACGCTTTGGGTGTGGGGGCCTTTAGGGAAAAACCGGAACTGTGGCAGGTATTGATAGATACCCAAGGGGTGGAAAACCCCGA
>JALSNH010000082.1 GCA_026987085.1 Aquificota bacterium
GTATAAGGATTTTAAAATTCAACCTTTGAAATTCTTTAAAAACTCAGCCTTAAAAAGTTCTTTATTGTCGGTGATTACAAATATTTCTTGAACCGTTGTGCCATTTTTTAATAAAAGTTTCCATCCCGAAGGGGTTTCGTACTTTAAAAATAGCCCTTTTTGCCCCCTTCCCTTTTGGTTTCTAAAGATTCGCCCCGGAATAATGGTTTTAACACTACTTAAAAGTTCCAACTTGCGGATATATTTATCCGCACCTTCTATAAGGTGGTGTTCTAACTTAATTTTTCCCTTTCTGTATTTTGGCATTGTCAAATAAGTTAACCAAAAAAAGGAAAAGAGTAATATTAACCAACAAGGTATTTGGTATCGGCTTGAGGCTTACCTTTGGGTTCTTTAATAATCATCTCCCTATAGGATTTACCGGCGGGAACCATAGGGAAAACGTTTTCTTCTTTATCTACCCAAAAGTCTATAACAACCGGCCTATCGTTGATTTCCCTCGCCTTAGCAATAACCTCGGGCACCTCCTCCGGCTTGGTTGCTCTAAAGGCGACTCCACCCATTGCCTCGACCAACTTAACAAAGTCGGGTTGAACACCAAAACAGGTTTCCGAATAGCGCCTATCGTAAAAGAGCTCCTGCCACTGGCGGACCATTCCCAAAAATCCGTTATTAATCAGCGCAACTTTTACCGGTATCTTATACTGAACAGCTGTAATTATTTCCTGCATAGTCATCTGGAAGGAGCCGTCGCCATCTATTACCCAAACCTCCCTATCGGGAGCCCCCACTTTTGCACCGATGCCGGCCGGAAGTCCAAACCCCATAGTTCCGAGACCGCCCGAGTTTATAAACTGCCTCGGATACTTATAGCGGTAAAACATTGCCGCCCACATCTGGTGCTGACCGACACCGGGGACTATCGTTGCCTCACCCTTGGTGGCTCTATATAACTCCTCTATTACATATTGGGGTTTTATTACCTCATCGCTCCAATCGTAGGTAAGGGGATAACGTTTTTTCCAATACTCGATTTGTTCGAGCCACTTTTTCCTCTGTTGGGGATAGAGAATTTTTACCTTCCTCTTTTTGAGTTCGTTTAAAAGTTTCCTCAAAATGGTTTTTGCATCTCCGACTATGGGAACGTCCACCTTAATGGTTTTGGATATCGAAGCTGGGTCGATATCGATATGGATTATTTTGGCTTCGGGTGCAAACTCATCTATCTTTCCGGTAACCCTATCGTCAAAGCGGGCTCCTACAGCTATAAGCAGGTCGGAGTGGTAAACGGCCATATTGGCGTAGTAGGTTCCGTGCATTCCGAGCATTCTTAAAGAGAGCAGGTGCTCCTCGGGAAAAGCTCCTTTGCCCTGGGTGGTGGTGGTTACCGGAATTTGGAGCATTTCGGCCAGCTCAACCAGCTCTTTTTGGGCATCGGAATAGACCGCCCCCCCACCCACATAGAGAACCGGTCTTTGGGCGGCTACTATAAGGTCCACCGCCTTTTTAATCTGTTGAATATTTCCCTCGTAGTGGGGTTTATAACCTGGCAGGGAGTTTATTACCTCTCTATCGGAGGGAATTTCAACCGTTGATCTCTTTTGGGTTATATCTTTGGGTATATCTACCACAACGGGGCCCGGCCTTCCGGTTCGGGCTATATAAAAGGCCTGCCTGAGCCTTAAAGGTAGCTCCTCTATATCCTTTACAAGGAAGTTATGTTTTGTTATCGGGCGGGTAATTCCTACTATATCGACCTCCTGAAAGGCATCGTTTCCTATAAGTCCGGTGGGAACCTGCCCCGTTATAAATACCACCGGCCTCGAATCCATATAGGCGTCCGCTATAGCGGTTACAAGGTTGGTGGCTCCCGGTCCGGAGGTTGACATTGCAACGCCCACTTTACCGCTGGCTGCCGCATAGCCTTCCGCCATATGGCCGGCACCCTGCTCGTGGCGGGCTAAAATGTGGACTATATCGCTGCTGAAGAGGGCATCGTAAACCTCCATTATCGCCCCGCCGGGAACACCGAAAACAATATCCACCCCTTCCGTTTGGAGAACCTCTATTACTATATCGGCCCCCCGTCTCTCTTTAGCCATCCTAAAATTGCCTCCAACTGTTGAACGAAAATTAACTTAAGTGGAAGGTAATAATAGCACTTGGGACATACTTAGCGCGGAAAAGCAAAACCGAACTTAAAACAAAAACTTGAAACCTTTTAGCACCGTTGGAAAGAGGGTTTCCAAAAAGTAATTAAAATAACACCCTTTGGAGGTTTTGAAAAATGGCGAAAGTTGATATGAAATTGGTTAAACAGTTAAGGGAAATGACCGGAGCGGGAATGCTCGATTGTAAAAAGGCTCTCGAAGAGGCCGGTGGGGATATTGAAAAAGCTAAAGAAATTTTGAGAAAAAAGGGTTTGGCTAAGGCTGCCAAAAAGGCTTCTAGGGAAACCAAAGAAGGTTTGGTTGTTGCCGCTGGCGATAACAAAAAGGGAGTTTTATTAGAAGTTAATTGTGAAACCGATTTTGTAGCAAGAAATGAACTTTTCCAAAATTATGTCAAACAGATTGCCGAACTAATACTTAACAACGAGAAATTTAAAAATGCTGGTCTTGGAGATGTTGAGGAGCTAAAGAAAACCGAAATTGAAACCGGTAAAGATGTAGATACTTTCGTAAAAGAAGCTATCGCTAAAATAGGGGAGAACATTCAGATTAAGAGGTTTGCAAGATTTGATGCGGAAAACGAAAATTCTGTAGTTGCCACCTACATTCACCCGCCGGGAAGAATAGGAGCTATGGTTGAGGTTGTTTGTGAACCGGCCGATATATGTCAAAAACCGGAAGTTCAAGAGCTAATTAAAGACTTGCTTCTCCAAATTGCGGCTATGAGACCTGAATATCTAAGCCCTGAAGAGATACCGGCTGAAATTATTGAGAAGGAGAAGGAGATTTATATAGAGCAGGCCCGTAAAGAAGGTAAACCGGAACATATTTTGGAAAGAATTGCCGAAGGAAAACTTAAGAAGTTCTATCAAGAAAAAACCTTGTTGGAACAACCTTTCATTAAAGAAGATAAAAAATCTATTAGAAAACTTATTGAAGAAGTTGCCAAACAGGCCGGTGGAGAGATTAAAGTTAAAAGATTTGTCCGTTTTGAGTTAGGTCAATAATCGTTTTCTCCTTTTTTGGTTTCTATTTGATTTAAAACCCAATTGAGGATTTTGTAATAGTCCTTTTTGCCTTCAACGGTAAAAATAGTGTTGCTTACTTTTCCCTTTATATCGTCCTCTAAGTCTCCTACCACAATTTTGGGAAATCCTTTTTCAAATTTGAAACCTTCAACGATAACAATATCGCAATCTTCAAAAAACTTTAGAACCTCTTTGAGTGATAAGTTCTTATTAATCCAAAGAGTGGTAATTTGAGGAGATACCAAAGCCGTTTTTACTGTGTTTTTTTTGACTCTGTGGGTATCGGAACCCTCCTTATCGGTTATCCCTTTTCCCTTAGGGTCGTGTTTTATGTATCCCACTTTTAGATTGTGTTTATTCAGTTCCTCCGATAGGAACTCTATAAGGGTAGTTTTTCCACTGTTGTGTTTTCCTATAACTTGAAGAACCAACATAAGTTTTTAATTTCCAAAAACCTTACAGGATTTCGCTTTTAAAATTTCTCCTCAAAATGTTTCTCGACCGTATAAAGCATTTCCATCTGGTGGGTATAGGCGGAATAGGAATGTCGGGAATAGCCCACATTCTGCTCGATATGGGCTATACCGTTAGCGGTAGCGACCTTTCGGAAAATAAAAACGTTTTGGAGTTAAAAAAAAGGGGCGTTCAAATATTTATAGGTCATAAAAAGGAAAATCTCCCGCCTTCGGCAGATGTTGTTATTTACTCTTCGGCCGTAAATCCGGCCCAAAACCCGGAAACAAGGGAGGCAAAACGGAGAGGGATTCCAACAATACCGCGGGGCGAAATGCTTGCCGAACTTATGAGGCTCAAAGAGGGCATAGCGGTAAGCGGAAGCCACGGAAAAACCACCACCACTTCAATGCTGGCCTACATATTCCACAGGGCAAAGCTGGACCCTACGGTAATAATTGGAGGAAAACTCCA
>JALSNH010000083.1 GCA_026987085.1 Aquificota bacterium
TAATTGCTTTCACTTTAGGTCTTTTGAATAACGAAAATCTTCACGAATGGGGTTCCTTAAAACATATCTCCCGCCTTGTGGAGGCTTTGAATATCACCCAAACCTTTAGAAGGGAAAATGTAGATGGTAAACTTCAAGAGGAAATTATTTGGCAAACCCTTAATTTGGAAAAGTTTGTTGAAACCTACAAAAGGTTATTTGAAAATCGATTGAACCTTTGGGGGAATACTACGCATATAAGTATTTCCGACAAAGAGGGAAATGTTGTCTCCATAACTACAACCAACGGGGAAGGTTCGGGGTATGTAATTCCCGGTTATGGGGTGATGCTCAACAACATGCTCGGGGAGGAGGATTTGAACCCTCAAGGTTTCTTTAGATGGGAGAAGCCCTATTTAAGGTTGCCTTCTATGATGTGTCCGACTTTGGTTTTAAAAGATGGGGAACCTTTCTTTGCATTGGGAAGTGCCGGGAGCAACCGTATAAGGAGTGCCATCGTTCAAACTATCCTTAATTTGGTGGATTTTAATTTTGAACCTCAAAAGGCGGTAGAACTTCCGAGGCTTCACATAGAGGGTGAGATCCTTTATGTTGAACCTAACCTTTTAAGGAAAGAGGTTAAGGAGAAAGTTAAAAACCTCTTTAAGTTGGTAGAATTTGCAAATTTGAACCTCTTTTTTGGTGGAGTTCAGGTAGTTTCTCCGGTTGAGGGTAAAGGTGGAGGAGACCCTCGAAGGGGTGGAACCGTTTTAATCTTTTAAACTTTTCTTTCCGGCTATGGTTATCAAATTTGGAACCGACGGATGGAGAGGGATTATTGCCAAGGACTTTACTTTTGAGAACCTTAAAAAGGTTGTTCTTGCCCACGCTGAGGTTTTGAGAAAAAGGAACCTTAAAAGGGTTTTTATCGGATACGACAACCGCTTCATGTCGGAAAATTTTGCCCGCGAAGCGGCTACTATCTTTTACGGTGAAGGTTTTGATGTAAACCTTTCTCCGAAGGCCGTTTCAACACCCTTGGTTTCTTGGGCGGTGAAATATAAAGGCTTCGATAACGGCGTTATGATAACGGCTTCGCACAATCCGCCTATCTATAACGGCTACAAAATAAAGGAGCAGTTTGGAGGGTCGGCGACACCTGAGTTCGTTAAAGAGGTTGAGAGTTTTATAGATATGGTTGAACTGGAAAGGGAACCTATTACCGAACCGGGAAACCTTTCGGAGGAGGATTATACGGAGGAATATATTTCCGCCGTAAGGTCGCAGGTAAATATGGACCTTTTCAGGGAGAGGGAATTAAAAATAGTCCACGACCCGATGTTTGGTTCCTCTTTGGGATACCTAAAAAGGGCCCTTGAAAATACGAAACTCTCGGTGGTGGAAATTCATGCCTACAGGGACCCTCTATTTGGAGGTAGGGCACCAGAACCGGTTGAAAAGAATGCTAAGACATTGAAGGAAAAGGTAAGGGCGGAAAACGCCTTTTGCGGGATTATGAACGATGGCGATGGAGACCGGGTGGCTTTGGTTGATGAAAAGGGGCAGTTTGTAAATAGCCAGCTTGTCTATGCAATGTTGCTTCTCCATATATTGGAGAATAAAGGCTTAAGAGGAACGGTTGTAAAAACCGTTTCAACTACCTACTTGGCCGACCGTATAGCCAAACATTTTGGTGTTGAAATTGTAGAAACTCCGGTAGGTTTTAAACATATAAATGCGGTAATACTTCAGAAAGATGATGTAATTTTTGGCGGTGAGGAAAGCGGAGGCTACGGTTTCCCTCGTTTTACACCCGAAAGGGACGGTCTTTTATCGGCCCTATACCTACTTGAGTTGTTCCTTTTAAAGGATAAAGCTCCTTCGGAGGTTGTTAAGGAAATTTTTAACCGCTTTGGGGAAGCTTACTACCGCCGCATAGACCTCCCGGTGGACCCGAAAGAGAAAGAGAAACTTAAAGGGTTAATGGAAAATCTACCTACCTCCTTGGGAGGTTTAAGAGTTAGGGAAGTTAAAACCACCGATGGGTTGAAACTTGTTTTTGAAAACGACGGTTGGGTTTTGGTAAGACCTTCGGGAACCGAACCATTGCTAAGGCTTTATTGTGAAATGCCCTCGGTAGAGGTTAGGGATAAAATCCTCTCGGAGGTTGAGAAACTATTTAAAAACTAATTTGGTTCTTTCTACTTAGCTTTCCTCTTTAAGTTTGTTTAATTTCACACTTTAATGGAGCGGGACAAAATAATTATCAAAGGAGCCCGACAGCATAATTTGAAAAATATCGATGTAGAAATACCTAAAAACAAATTGGTAGTAATTACCGGAGTAAGCGGTAGTGGGAAATCCTCTTTGGCTTTCGATACCCTCTATGCGGAAGGTTATAGGCGCTTTGTTGAAAGTTTATCCGCTTACGCAAGGCAATTTTTAGGTGTAATGGAAAAACCCGATGTGGATGCGATTGAAGGTTTATCTCCCGCTATTGCTATAGACCAAAAAACGACCTCTAAAAATCCTCGGTCAACCGTCGGAACTATAACGGAAATTTACGATTACCTAAGGGTTCTTTTTGCCAATATAGGAAAGCCTCACTGCCCGGTCTGTAAAAAACCGTTGGAAGGATTATCTCCCCAAGAGGTTCTGGACAAAATTTTTGAAAAACATAAAGGGAAGAAGGTAATAATAACGGCCCCCGTAGTGAGGGGAAAAAAGGGAGAATTTAAAGATTTCCTCCAGGGGGTAAAAAAATTAGGTTATTCCCGTGTAAGGGTTGATGGTGAAATTTACCGTATAGAGGAAGTTCCACCTTTGGAAAAAAACAAAAAGCATGATATAGAAGTTGTTATTGACCGAACCAAAGTTGTAGAAGAGAACCGTTTAAGGATTTTGCAAGCTATCGAAAAAGCTTTTGAAATAGCTAACGGCTTAGTAAAGCTCCTGATTGAGGAAAACTAATTTTTCATTCCTCCTTTGTGATTTGATAAACTCTCAAATGAAAACATGTGTGGAATAGTAGGTTATATAGGCGAAGATTACGCGGTTCCTGTGCTTTTAAGTGCCCTCGAGAGGCTCGAATATAGGGGCTATGACTCGGCCGGTATAGCCATCATTGAAGAGGGAAAGCTGATTATTGAAAAGAGGGTCGGAAAAATTAGAGAGCTTGTAAGGGCCCTTTGGGGTAAAAATTACAAAGCGACCGTAGGTATAGGCCACACCCGATGGGCAACCCACGGGGCACCTTCGGAGATAAACGCCCACCCCCACACCGACGATAAAAATATGTTTGCGGTGGTCCACAACGGGATTATCGAAAACTATATAGAACTCCGTAAGGAATTGGAAAATAAAGGACACACCTTTAGGTCTCAAACCGATACCGAAGTTATAGCCCACCTTATCGCGGAAAACTACAACGGCGACCTTTTGGAGGCCGTTTTAAAAACGGTGAAACTTTTAAAAGGTGCCTTTGCCTTTGCGGTAATAACGCCTAAAGAACCCGACAAAATAGTAGGGGTAAAAAAAGGCTCTCCCCTTATAGTCGGTTTGGGTAAAAAGGAGAATTTTTTAGCCTCCGATATACCGGCGATATTGCCATATACAAGAAATGTAATATCTCTCGACGATGGAGAGATAGCGGTTTTAACTAAGAAAACTGTCGATATCTATAACTTCGAAGGTTTGCCGGTAAGCAAGGAGATTTTTGTAGTGCCTTGGGATATCCTTTCGGCGGAAAAGGGCGGATTTAAACACTTTATGCTTAAAGAGATTTTCGAACAACCCAAAGCGGTATCCGATACTATAGGGGGTTTCCTATCGCAGGAACTTAATTTCCCATTCGACATAGAGAGGGTAAACCGAATCATCACCATAGCGTGCGGAACTTCCTACCATGCCGGGCTTGTCGGTAAGTATTGGATAGAGAAAAACGCAAAAATCCCCGTGGAGGTGATTTACGCCTCCGAGTTCCGTTATGCAGATATTCCGATAGACGATAAAACGCTTGTTTTGGCTATCTCCCAATCGGGTGAGACTGCGGATACCCGCTTTGCGGCCCTCAGCGCTAAAGAAAAAGGGGCTTCCGTTATAGGTATAGTCAACGTTGTCGGTAGCTC
>JALSNH010000084.1 GCA_026987085.1 Aquificota bacterium
AAATTGAAAAAATTGTGGAATGAAATTAAAACCACACCATTTGAATTAGATAATTGGGATTCATTGGAGACCTCATTATATGATGAAATTTCTTCTGGATACTAATATTTTTATTGAAGCCTTTAAAACTCAATTTGCAAAATACATAATATTCCAAACCTTATATCGCTAGACACCGACTTTTCCGAAGTTGCTAAAAAGGAGAAAATAAATTTAATAACTTCTTTAGAGGATTTAAAGAACCTTTTAGTTTAAATCTCATAAAATGGATCCAAAAGACATAAAAAAACCGCTTTTTAAATCTCAAAATCCGCTCCTAAACAAGTGTAGTTTGGTGAAAATCCCCCTTTGGTGTTTAAAATTCCAAGGTTGTGCAAAATTAGGATTGTTTTTTTACTTACACCATCAAAAGTTGATAAGTTCCAATTAGGAACCGTTAAAGGTTGTGAGAAAAAATTTCCCTTTTTAGGTTCAAAACTATTAGCAAACCAACGAGGGTGGAGTGTTTAAACCAACTTTACAAGTGATATTTTAGTAAATCGCCCTTATGGTAAAATTAAAATTTGATGTCCCAAGAGAGGAGAGAAAACGAATACGGGGCCGAGGCGATAAAGGTAGTTTCGGGATTGGAACACGTAAGGCTCCGTCCCGCAATGTATATAGGGGACACGGGCGAAAGGGGGATGCACCACCTCCTGTGGGAAATTCTCGATAACGCTGTCGATGAGGCCATGGCCGGTTACGCCAAAAATATTGAGGTAGTGCTCCACCCCGACAACTCGGCCACCGTAATAGACGACGGTAGGGGAATACCGGTAGATATCCACCCCAAAGTGGGAAAACCTACCGTTGAGGTTGTATTTACCGTTTTGGGAGCGGGCGGAAAGTTCGAAAAGAAGGCTTACAAATATTCGGGCGGTCTTCACGGTGTGGGAGCCTCCGTTGTTAATGCCCTTTCGGAGTGGTTGATAGTCGAAGTTTACCGAAACGGTAAAATCTACCGTCAAGAGTATAAAAGGGGTAAACCGATTACACCGGTGGAGGTTGTGGGAACTACCACCAAAACGGGAACAAAAGTCACTTTTAAACCGGACCCAGAAATTTTTGGAAATAAAAAGTTTAAATTCGATACCGTCGATAGGAGAATTAGAGAGCTCGCCTACCTCAATCCGGGTGTCCGTTTTAAATTGACCGACGAGAGGATAAATAAAACGGTCGAATACAAGTTCGATAAAGGTATCGAGGAGCTCGTTCGCCACCTTGCGGAAATTAAGGAGCCCCTTTTTGAAAAAGTTATCCGCATTCAGGGAGAAAAAGACAATGTTCTAATAGATATAGCCTTCCAATATGTAAGGGATTACAGGGAGCTTATAGAGAGCTTTGTTAATAACATTAAAACCGTTGATGGCGGAACCCACGTAAGCGGCTTTAGGGCCGGACTTACCAAAGCGGTTAACCGTTTGGTGGACACTTTAAAACTTACAAAGGAACTTAAGGAGAGCTTTACCGGTGAGGACCTTAGGGAGGGTTTGGTTGCGGTCGTTTCGGTAAAGGTGCCCAACCCCCAATTTGAGGGTCAAACCAAGGGAAAATTGGGAAATCCCGAAGTTAAACGTATTGTGGAAAGCGTTGTTTACGACTACCTCGTTAAGTTTTTCGATAAACACCGTGACATTTTGAGGATTATCGTTGAAAAGGCTATAGAGGCGGCGCTCGCAAGGAAGGCGGCCCAAAAGGCCAAGGAGCTTGTAAGAAGAAAATCTCCCCTCGAGGATACCACCTTGCCCGGTAAGTTGGCCGACTGTTCGGAAAAGGACCCGGCCAAGTGCGAGCTCTTTTTGGTCGAGGGTGATTCGGCAGGCGGTAGTGCAAAGCAGGGTCGCGATAGGAGAACGCAAGCCATACTTCCGCTCCGCGGAAAGATTATCAACGTCGAAAAGGTCCGTATGGATAAGGCCCTCTCAAACGAGGAGATTAAAGCGATTATTTCCGCTTTAGGGTGCGGAATAGGTGAAAGTATCAATCTTAAAAACTTACGCTACCACAAGGTGATAATAATGACCGACGCCGATACCGACGGCTCCCACATAAGGACTTTGCTGCTTACCTTTTTCTTTAGATTTTTAACGCCCCTTATAGAGAACGGCCACCTCTACATAGCTTTACCGCCCCTTTACAGGGTCCGCAAAGGCAAAAAGGACTACTACATAAAGGACGATGAGGAACTCGAAAAGTTTCTAAAAGAGGAAGTTATCTACAAAAGCGGAAAGTTAATCTTCCCTAACGGGGAGGTTCTTACCGAAGCTAAACTTTTGGCGTTTATTAATAAAGCGGAGGAACTCGAAGAGGCCTACAAGGCTCTCAAAACCAAAATCAAAGATGAAGACCTCCTTATGGAGGTTATAAACCTCGGATTGGAAATAGAAAAACTCTCCGACCAAGGTTATGTTGAAGAGAGGGCAAACCTTTTAAGGGAAAAACTCGGTTCAACTTACACCGTAAAGGTGGAAAAGGAAGAGGATAAAAACCTTTACAGGATAGTTGTAATGGATAATGACACCTACGATGTTTATACGATAGATAGCGAACTGGTAGATAGCGTAGCCTACGAGCTGCTAAGGGAAGAGGCAAAAACTGTTAAATTCCCCCTTATTTTTGAGGTCGGCAGTAAGGTAAGCGAAATTACCAACTTCGGTGAAATTAGGGAAAAGGTCCTATCGACGGCAAAATCTACTTTGGAAATCCAACGCTACAAGGGTTTGGGAGAGATGAACCCGGACCAACTTTGGGAAACCACTATGAATCCCAAAACCCGCCGATTGATGCAGGTGACCCTCGAAGATGCAGCCCAAGCGGACGAGGTCTTCTCCATCTTGATGGGTGAGCAGGTTGAGCCGAGAAGGCAATTTATAGCCAAGTATGCCAAAGAGGTTAGAAACTTGGATATTTAATTTCCATCAAGGGTGCTCTTTTTATCCTTCCTCCTATTGGTTCCAATTCCAAAATTGAACATTTTGGAGGATTGTTCAAATTTAGCCTTTGAGAGTTAGAAGGCCAAAAGAAACCTTTCGAAGGTTTTTATAGAAGATTTCCAAAAAGAGGAAAAATTCAAGGGATCAGTTTCCTTTAGGAGGTTGCTGGTTGTTTTGTTGTGCCTGAAGTTGTTGAACTATCTGTTCGTAGGCCTCCTTCATAAGGTCTTTAAAGAATTGGACCCTATCTTGGCAAGTGAATTTTTCCTGAACTGCTTTAAAGGCCCTTTCGGCTATAAGCTTGCGGTCCTCTTCGTTTTCGAGATAAAAGAGGAGCTTTTCCTCAATATCCATCCTATCGAGGGGGTTAAAAACAATTACCTCCTCTTGCGGTTTAAAGAAGGAGGACAACGTTGAGCGGAAGTTTATCATTAGCGCGGTTTCGGAAGCAGCTATCTCAATAGGAGTAAAACCTATACCGCTCGGAACAAAGGCGGGAAAGGTTGTTAAAGCCAACTTTGAACGGCCTATGTAGTTAAGCCTATCTTCGAAAGTATTTATCTCTGCAACGGTAAACTCTTCAGGGAGGTTGCCTTGAACATTCCCTACGATGGTTATATCGGTTCCTTCCAAAAATCCCAAAATAAACCAGTTTCTGCGGGTGGTGGTATAGAGCGATACCTGGGCAAGCCAAGCAAAGTAGAGATTGGGATTCTCTTGACGGAATTTGTTAAAGGTTTCCTGAAATTGGGGGTTCATAAGGGGGAGTATGTAGTCAACCGCAAATAGGGGAGTAATCTCGGGATTTCTAAAGCAAAATTCGCCTACCTCGATACCAAAGTCCCTTATAGCCGGGTCCATCTGTTGGCTCCACGCTTCAACGATAAAATTGGGGTCGACCGCATCACCTATAAAAGTTAGGTTGATATCCTTTTCCTCCACCTTGGGAATAAGTCTTAGATTTACACAAGGGGTGAAATAGTAGATATTGGGAAACCCTAAAGAGCCCAAAAATTGGCCGTACCTAAGGTCGGTAATTAAAAAGACCGTATTTGTGCTTTGGCGGAGATTTAAAACGTTATCTCCAAA
>JALSNH010000085.1 GCA_026987085.1 Aquificota bacterium
CAAACTAACTTTTTTTATGTTCTTTCTTTTTTTCGTTAGATGCTCGTTAACAATAGTTTTCTATGAATCTTAAACCTTTACTGGAAAAGAAAGGTGGAAAAATCCTTTTGGTGGTTCTTGATGGTCTTGGAGGCCTACCCGTAAGGGAAGATGGAAAAACTGAGCTTGAATTAGCAAATATTCCAAACCTAGATAAACTGGCCTATTTGAGCGCCTGCGGTCTCCATATACCGGTTGACTACGGAATAACTCCCGGTAGCGGACCGGGACACCTCGGTATCTTCGGCTACGACCCTACCAAATACCAAATAGGAAGGGGTATTCTCGAAGCTCTCGGTCTCGATATGGAGGTAAGCGAAAGAGATATAGCTATCAGAGGAAATTTTGCAACGGTTAAATATGAAAACGGAGAACCTATTGTGGTAGACCGACGTGCGGGAAGAATTCCAACCGAGGAAAATCGCAGAATAGTTCAAAAAATTACCGAGCAAATCGATGAAATCGATGGGGTTAAAGTCTTTATAAAGAGCGGTAGGGAACATAGGGTAGCAATTGTTTTAAGGTTTCCCGAGCCACTACCTCCGGGAAGCGATGAGGTCAACGATACCGACCCGCAGGCTACCGGTGTTCCACCGTTAAAAGCCGAAGGAAAAAATCCCAATGCTCAAAAGGTTGCGGATATTTTAAACAAGCTCGCGAAAAAAATTGCTCAAATAATTAAAGATGAACCCAAAGCAAACTATCTCCTCTTTAGAGGAGTCGCTCAAAAACCCGATATAGAACCTTTTTCGAAAAAATTTGGCTTAAAGGCAGCGGCTATAGCGGTCTATCCAATGTATAAAGGACTGGCTAAGTTGGTAGGTATGGAAGAGGTTAATCCCAAAGGGGAAACTATTGCCGATGAGATTGAAACATTGAAAGAAGTTTGGAATAACTACGACTTTTTCTTTCTTCATATAAAGAAGACCGATAGCTATGGTGAAGATGGAAATATTGAAGGAAAGGTAAAAATCTTAGAAGAGTTCGACAGGGAGCTACCCAAAATTTTGGAGCTTAAACCCGATGTTTTAATTATTACCGGCGACCACTCTACACCCTGTTTAATGAAAGGACACTCTTGGCATCCCGTTCCGGTACTGCTCCACTCACCCTACGTATTGGGTAGAACATCTTTAGCCTTTACCGAAAGGGAATGTTTAAAAGGAGAACTTGGAATATTTCCCGCCCATAAACTGATGCAGCTGGCTTT
>JALSNH010000086.1 GCA_026987085.1 Aquificota bacterium
GAAAACCTTTTAAGGTAGAAAAAATAGACAACTACACCGTAAAGTTTGTATTACCCGAAGTTTTTGCTCCCTTTTTGAGGACCCTTACGGTGGCAATTTTACCCAAACACAAGTTGGAAAGGTTTGTTAAAAACGGAACCTTTTTGAGCGCTTGGAACGTAAACACTCCACCCTCGGAGATAGTGGGAACGGGACCCTACCGTCTAAAGGAGTATATAAAGGGTGAAAGGGTCCTTTGGGAGGCAAACCCCTACTACTACGAAAAGGACCCTAACGGGGTCAGGCTTCCCTACATCCGCAAAAAGGTCGGTTTAATAATACCCGACCCCGATACGGCACTGATGAAATTCATTTCGGGACAGCTCGATATCTTCGGTATAGGAGCATCTCAACTTTTGACCGTTTTCGTTCAGGCCAAAGATAAGCCGATAAAAGTTTACGACCTCGGACCTACCCCCTCTTTAACCTTTTTGGTATTCAACCAAAACCCCAACGCCGATATTCCCAAATACAAAATAAAGTGGTTTCAAAACCCCAAATTCCGTTGGGCAATCTCCTACGCCATTGATAGAAAAGGTATAGTTAACCTCGTTTATAACGGACTCGCTCAGCCACTCTACGGTCCCGTTACCCCCGCCAACAGATGGATTTACGACCCAAAACTCTTTCCACCTATAGAGTTCAACTTAAAAAAGGCAAAACAACTTTTGGAGGAGATAGGTTTTAAAGACCGCGACGGGGACGGGATATTGGAAGACCCTCAAGGACACAAGTTGGAAATAATTCTCCTCACCAATGCGGGCAATAAAGAAAGGGAAGCAATAGGAAACATAATCAAGCAGGACCTTGAAAGCATCGGCATCAAGGTTCACTTCCAACCGCTTGACTTCAACAATCTTGTTCGATTGTTAACAACCCCACCCTACGGGTGGGAGGCGGTTATTATCGGTCTTACCGGTTCGGTCGACCCCCATTTTGGCCGAAATGTGTGGTGTAGTTGGGGGAGCCTCCATATGTGGTATCCCCTCCAAAAAAGACCCGCCACAAAGTGGGAGGCGCAGGTCGATAAGCTTTTTGCGAAAGCTTCTATAACCTTGGATGAGGAAAAGAGAAAAGAGCTCTATCAAAAGGCTTTCCGCATAATTTACGAAGAGCAGCCAATGTTATTCATAGCTACCCCCGAAGAGCTTATAGCCTCCTGGAGCCGTATTAAAAACTTTTACCCCACCGTATGGGGCTTTTGGAAGAGCCTCTACATGGAAATCAAAAATTAATTTCTTACCCTTGTATTCCTCTTTTAAGGAATCTATTAAAGAGGAAAAGATAGATAGAGCTCCTTGTAATGTTTTCCAAAACCATAAAGCCCCAAGGGATGTAGGGTGTTTTAAAGAACTTTAAAAGGAAAATTGAAGGTAGCAATCTTACAAGCCAAAAATTGGAGATATTTACAACCAGAGGAATATGCGTTTTTCCAAGCCCCCTTATAGCTCCCGATAAAACAAAAATTACCGCCATAAGGGGTTGGGATATTGCGATAATCCAAAGGTAGCGAATCGCCCAATATTCCACTTGGTGGTCTTTGGTAAAAAATCCGACAAGCAGGGGTGAGTTTACCGCTATTAAAACACCTAAAAAGGTCATCACTGTAGAGGCTACCAATAGGGTGTATTTGGCACCTACTTTGACACCGTAAGGGTTCTTTGCTCCAAAATTTTGCCCTACCAAGGTGGTTGCGGCAAATGCAAAAGCCATTCCAATAGTAAAGGAGACAGCCTCTATTCTTAAACCTATTTGGAAAGCTGCTAAAACGGCCGTTCCACAAACGGCTACCAAACCGACAAAAATGTTGTAGGAAAAGGACATAATTGTCCTTTCAACACCGGTAGGTATTCCTATTTTGAGGAGCTTAAAGAGGTCCCTAAATGAAATATTTCTATCCTTCAAAGGATTTATAAATTCCTCCCGAAGGGCAAACGGTATATAGACAAAAACGGCAAAGCTTTCCGCCACCGCTACAGCCCAGCCTGCCCCTTCAACTCCCAATTTTGGAAAACCAACTTTCCCGTAGATTAGCACTATAGCAAGCAAAATATTGGCTACCGTTGTAAAAACTGTTGCATAAAACACAACCTTAGTTCTTCCCAAACCGTTAAAGGCACCGTTAAAGGTATTGGTAATAAATACGAACGGCAAAAGGAGAAAAATCGGTTTCAAATAGAGGGTTGCGGTCTTTATAACCTCCTCGGGTGTATTGAAAAGTTTTAAAAAGAACCCGATAAAGGTTTCTCCGAAAAGAACTGTAGGAAGCGCAAATAGAATGGAAAGAAAAACTCCTATTGTTAGAAACCTTCCCGCCCTTTGATTCGCACCCACCGATTGGGCGGTTAGGACATTTACCCCCGTATAGACCGTAGCCATTGTTGCGTATACGAACCACAATAGGGTAGAACCGAAACCCACACCTGCAATGGCCTTCTTTCCTAAAGGTGCCACCAAAAGGAGCGAAACAATATTTTGAACCGTATAAAGTAGATTGGAAAGAATAATGGGAATCGCCAATTTAAGTATTTTTTGAATTATTCCAACTTTGGAAATTCGCTCTTTTATAACAAAACTCTCGGAGGACATGGGAGATTTTAGATTACCTACTTCAGATATTAAGCAAA
>JALSNH010000087.1 GCA_026987085.1 Aquificota bacterium
TTGCGGATAGTTCTAAAATTAGAAAAACTTTAAATTGGCAGCCTAAATATGACGATTTGGAATTTATTATTAAAACCGCTTGGAACTGGGAACTCAACAGAAGATATTAATTTTTTTCCGCCGAAGGTGGCTTTTTCTTTAACATAGCATTCTTTTTAGAATGCCCAAAAGAACCGATATAGAAAAAATCCTCATTATCGGCTCGGGTCCTATAGTAATAGGTCAAGCCGCCGAATTTGACTATTCGGGAACCCAAGCCTGCAAAGCTTTGCGTCAAGAGGGCTACAAAGTTATTCTCGTAAACTCCAACCCCGCCACCATAATGACCGACCCCGAAGTGGCCGATAGAACCTATATAGAACCTTTAACGGTTGAGGTTTTAGAAAGAATCATCGAAAGGGAAAGACCCGATGCACTTTTACCTACATTGGGAGGACAAACCGCTTTAAACCTTGCGGTGGAACTTTACGAAAAGGGAATCCTCCAAAAGTACAACGTTGAAATGATAGGAGCCAACTACGAGGCTATTAAACGGGGGGAGGATAGGGAACTTTTTGCGGAAACTATGGAAAAAATAGGTTTAAAGGTCCCCCCTCGTGCGGTGGTTAATTCTCTTGAGGAAGGGTTGCAGGCTATAGAAAAGATAGGCTTCCCCGTTATTCTAAGACCCGCCTTCACTTTGGGAGGGACGGGCGGTTCCATAGCTTACAACCGTGAGGAGTTTGAACAGAAGCTAAAGATAGCTTTGGAAACCTCCCCAATCCATCAGGTTCAGCTCGACAAATCGCTTTTGGGCTGGAAAGAGTATGAACTCGAAGTAATAAGGGATAAGGCGGACAACGTAATTATCGTTTGCTCGATAGAGAACTTCGACCCTATGGGGGTGCATACCGGGGACTCCATAACCGTAGCTCCCGCCCAAACTTTAACCGACAAAGAGTATCAAATCCTCAGGGATGCGGCCATTGCCATTATAAGGGCCATAGGTGTCGATACGGGTGGCTCAAACATACAGTTTGCTGTAAATCCCGAAAACGGGGACTTTTATGTTATAGAGATGAACCCGAGGGTTTCCCGCTCCTCCGCTTTGGCCTCCAAAGCTACCGGTTTTCCCATTGCCAAAGTTGCGGCCAAATTGGCGGTAGGCTATACTTTGGACGAACTTAAAAACGATATTACAAGGGACACTCCCGCTTCCTTCGAGCCTTCAATAGACTATGTTGTGGTAAAAATTCCTCGTTTTAACTTCGATAAGTTTCCAAGCGCCAACCCGACTTTAACGACGATGATGAAATCGGTCGGGGAGGTAATGACTATAGGAAGAACCTTTAAAGAAGCCCTTTTAAAGGCAATTAGAAGCCTCGAAAAGGACCTTTACGGTTTAAGCGACCTCAATTTGGAAAATTTAACCAACGAAGAACTCATTAAGGGACTTATAACACCGACCGAATATAGGCTCTGGTATATAGCGGAAGCCTTTAGGAGGAACTTTTCTATAGATGAGGTTTACGAATATACAAAAATCGATAGGTGGTTTTTGGCAAATATAAAACAGCTGGTGGAGGCGGAGGAGTTAATCAAAAACCGTTCGTTGGAAACTGTATCGAAAGATGAACTCCGAATGTTGAAGGAGTGGGGTTTCTCCGATAGGGAGCTTGCAAAACTTTGGAAAACCACCGAAGAGGAGGTTAGGAAAAAACGCAAAGAGTTGGGTATAAATCCGACCGTTAAGGTGGTGGATACCTGTGCGGGCGAATTTAAAGCCTACACACCCTACTATTACACTTCCTACGAGAGACCTTACTTTGTGTTGGATGAAAATGGAAACCTAAAAGAGGTATTGGACGAAGGATAAGACCTTTTTAGGTTTTCTTTAGTTTTTAACAACCAGGTTTAGGAGCCTATTGGGAATGTAGATAACCTTTTTAAGTTCCTTTCCTTCCAAGTATTTGACCACCTGCGGATTTGTTTTTGCTATGTTGAGAACCTCTTCTTGGGAGGCATTGAAAGGTATAACTATTTTGGCTCTTACCTTACCGTTAATCTGAACGGGAATTTCAATCTCCTCAACTTTTAGGGCTTTCTCGTCGTATTGAGGGTAGGGTTCTTCGTAAAGTCTTGTTTTGTGGCCCAATTTCTCCCAAAGTTCCTCGCATATGTGGGGTGTGATAGGATATAGCAGTTTTACCATTGTTTCGGCAGCTTCTTTCAAAGCTTTTTTATCCTCACTGTTTTGGGGTTGGAATTTCTCCGCTACATTTAGTAGTTCCATAACCGAAGCTATTGCAGTGTTGAATTGGTAGTTTTTTTCCATTTCTTCAGCAAATTTTTTTATTGTTTGGTGAACCTTTCTCCTCAATTCCTTGCCCGCTTTGGATAGCTTTTCGGATACCGGTTTACCTTCCACCTCTTTGAAGGTTTCTAAATTTCCGACTACAAAATCCCAAAGTCGGTTTAAAAATCTGTAGGCTCCTTCTATACCGCTCTCTATCCATTCGAAATCTCTTTCGGGCGGGGCTGCAAATAGGATATAGAGCCTTACGGTATCAGCGCCATACTTTTCTACAACCTCTTCCGGGTCTACTACATTGGCTTTGGATTTGGACATCTTTGCAACTTCGCCGAACTCTTCCTCCAACTTTTTTAGGTCAACTTTGTTTTCAAGACCTAAAGCTTTGAAAAGGAAAATAACGTTATCTCCTACCGAAAGTTTGTTTTCCTGGAGAAACTCTTTAAGCGGTTTATTTAAAATTTCCTCCATAGGTTTTACCTCCAAAACGGATACCGTAGCCGTTTGGTTTAATATTAAAACCTCATTGGGAAAGGAAGTTCTCCTAACCAGACCTATTGAAGAGGCTATTAAAGACAGGGAGACCTTCGAAAGGTTTGGATTCAAAGTTAATCTTTTACCCACTATAGATTTTGAGCCTCTGGATTTTGAGGTTCCTTCTTTGGAAGATTTCGACTATGTTTACTTTGGTAGTAAAAGGGGGATTAGATTTTTTCTCGGTAGGGTTGGAACTTTGCCGTCCCATTTAAAGGTTATAGCTGTTGGTGAAAAAACCGCCCGGAGTTTGAAAGAATTTGGCTTGGAACCTTTTTTGGTTTTGAAGGGTTCTTCGGACCACCTGTTGGAGTTGGTAAAGGAAAAAAAACTAAAAGCGGGAAAGATTCTAATACCGACTGCCGAAAGTTATTTAAAGAAAATTCACAAACTGGAGAGGTTCGGTTTCAAATTGAAAGTTTTGCCCGTCTACAGGACCGTTTTTGTAAATTACCCTCTGGAGGAGGTTTTGGAAAAACTTAACCGGAGCGAGGTTGTTATTTTTACAAGCCCTTCTACCTTTAAAGGCCTGCTCATCAATTTGCAAAATTGCAAAGAATTTTTAAAAGAAAAGAAAATAGTCGCGATAGGCAAAACGACGGAGGCGGCAATTTTAAAGGAAGGTTTTAAAGTTTGGTGGAAACCCACCGAGCCAAATATTGAGGTGCTGGCGCGGGAACTTGCGGAGGTTTTTAATGGAATTTAAAAGTAAAACGTTGAACGACAGTGTTGTAATAGAGGGGGTCGGCATACATACCGGTGAAATTTGTAAGTTAATAATCCATCCCGCCGAAGGCGGGGGTATCCGCTTTTATAAAAATGGTGAATATTTGCCGGCCCATCACCGTTATGTAATAAACACCGTGGCCAGCACCGATTTGGGTAAGGGACTTTTTGAAATAAAAACTGTAGAACACCTTATGGCCGCTTTCTACCTACTCGGTATAGACAACGCCGTAGTTGAGGTGATAAAAGGAAAAGAGGTTCCTATTTTGGATGGAGGAGCTTGGGAATTTATAAAACTTTTCCGGGAAACCGGTATTAGCGAATTGGATGGGTATCAAAAAATATTCGTAATAACTCTCGAGGAGGAAATAAGACCTAACGGTATATTTGCTAAGGTAAAACCTTTTGAAGGCGTTAGATACATTTACGAAGGAAATTTCCCCTATATAGGGAGAAAAAAGGT
>JALSNH010000088.1 GCA_026987085.1 Aquificota bacterium
CTCACCGATAATTTCTCCGAGGGCGTCGGTTGCCTCCCTAAGGTCGAGCATCAAAATTTCGGGCGAATAGAACTCGCCCTCCAAGTAGTTCAGAGCGTTTTCCAAGGCCTTTTTGGCCCTTTTTAAAAGGTTTTCGTGCCTTACCGAGATATAAATATTCCCGCCTTCGGCGGCATTTACACCCGCTATTTTTAAAATTTCTTCGCCGAGCTTTTCAAGGCCTTCGCCAGTTTTCGCCGATACCTCAACGGTTGGAGCCCCTTTTAGAGGAAAGTTTTCCGGCAGTTGCAATTTCCTACCGAGGTCTATTTTGTTTATAACAACAAGGGTAGGTTTACCGCTTTCTGCCACCATTTGGGCCAGTTTTATCTCCTCCTCCGAAAGGTTGTCTTTTGAACCGTCTACCACAAAGAGGACTATATCGGCCTCTTTCAACTTTTGGAGGGACCTTTCAACACCAATTCTTTCGACGGTATCTTTTGCCTCCCTAATCCCTGCGGTGTCGATAAGTCTAATAGGGACCCCCTTTAGGTTTACCGTTTCTTCAAGGTAATCCCTTGTAGTCCCCGCTATATCGGTAACAATTGCCCTTTCCTCCCCAAGCAGGCGGTTAAATAACGAGGATTTGCCAACGTTTGGTAGACCTACTATTGCCAACTTTAGACCTTCCCTTATAGCCTTTCCCGTTTGGGCGGTTTTTAATAACCTTTCCACCCTTTGGAGGATTCTTTTTAACCTCTCTTTTAACTCTTCGGGAGTAATGGTGGGAATATCCTCCTCCTCAAATTCTATCGAACTTTCCACCAAGGCGTGGAGCATTAAGAGTTCTTCCCTTAAAGGTTTTATTTCTTTGGAGAGTGCTCCCTGCAGTTGGTTTAAGGCCAACTTTCTCGCCAGTTCCGTTTTGGCGGATATAAGTTCGGCTACCGCCTCCGCTTGGGTGAGGTCGAGCTTGCCGTTTAAAAAGGCTCTCTTTGTGAACTCTCCCGGTTCGGCAAGCCTAGCTCCCTCCTCAAGCAGGCGGTTTAAAACCCTTTTCAAAATGAGAGGATTTCCGTGAAGATTGAGCTCAACCATATCTTCACCCGTGTAGGAGTGGGGGGCCTTGTAGTAGATAACCACCGCCTCGTCGATAGGTTCGCCGTTTTTATCGACCACAAAGCCGTAGTGGGCGTATCGGGGCCTTATTTGGGAACTTTTAGTTTTAAAAACCTTTTTAAGGATTTGTAAACTTTCGGGCCCACTCAAACGGACTATACCTATAGCACTCTCACCGTAAGGTGTGGCTATTGCCGCAATTGTGTCCCTTTTTTGGTTTTGCATACTCTTAGCTACTTTTATTGGTCATTTTTCTTTTTCCTCTTTCTGGGCCAAAGCATCAAAATTAACCCGACCACAAAAAGGGTAATTGCATAACCTACCGCCAAAAGTTGGAACCAATCCCTTTGATTTTCCATTATAGGGTTCTCCGATTTTTGAAAAATTCCTTTTAGTGGTGCCGGAGGCGGGAGTCGAACCCGCACGGGCGCGAGGCCCAGGGGATTTTGAATCCCCCGCGTCTGCCAGTTCCGCCACTCCGGCTTTAGGAAAAAAGCAAAAACTAAATTTTAAAAAGGAAAAGCAAAGAAGTCAACACCCTATTAGGCGGTAGTTTCACCCTCACCGCCTTCGGTTTCTTCACCTGCAGTTTCTTCCTCTTCGGGTTCAAGAATAACTACAACAACCTCGTCGGGGTTATCCATAATTTGTGTTCCCTCGGGAACGGGAAGGTCTTTCACATAGAGAACATCTCCGATATCGAGATTGGAAACATCTACCTCAATATGTTCGGGTAGTTTTGCCGGAGGAGCTTTAACGGTAATGGTTTGCATAGCAACTTCCAAGGTTCCACCTTTTTCGAGACCTTTGGGAGTTCCAACAATATGGACGGGAATTTCCGCTTCAATTTCGGCGGTGTGGGTGAGGTCCTGCAGGTCAACATGTATGGGGTTGGTTCCGGTCCAATCGGTTTGAACCTCTTTAACTATGCAGACCCTCGGTTCCTGCTCCCCTTCCACCTCGAGGTTAATGAGATAAGCCTCTCCGTGGGGAAGTTTTTCAAAATCCTTTTTGGAGATGTAAACGTGGAGGTTTTCAACCCCTTTACCGTAAACTTCCGCGGGGAGCCATCCCGCTTTGCGCATCCTTTTTAGTTCACTCTTTCTTCCAATTTTTCTCGGAATCGCTTTGAGCGGTATCCTTCTCATCGCCCTTTTACCTCCCTTTTAATTCGGGCTACTTTCCGGAAACCGCTCCTAAATGTCGGTTTCCTTCCACTAACCCAAGCTTATTTAAGTTTATTCAAATAATATTGAAAGAGGCTCTCCGTTTACTATTCTTTTAATAACTTCCGCTATAGTTGGTGCTATAGGTAAAACCTTTTTAATTTTTATCGGTTTATTATCAGTTGGGATAGTGTCGGTAATAACCAGTTCGGTAAGTTTGGAGTTATTAATTCTTTCTACCGCAGGTCCCGAAAGAACTCCGTGGGTTATACAAGCTCTTACACTCTTTGCTCCTTTTTTAAGGAGCATATCGGCAGCCGCAACTAACGTGCCGGCCGTATCTACAATGTCGTCAACTATTACGCAGTTTTTTCCTTCTACGTTTCCTATTACATCAAAAACCTCAACCGCGTTGGGTCTCGGTCTCATTTTGTAAATGATTGCCAACTCTGCACCCAGTTTTTTCGCCAATTTATCCGCCCTTTTGGCTCCTCCCGCGTCGGGAGAAACTATAACCAAATCTTCGATATTTTGCTCCCTCAAATAGTTTGCAAATAGGGGCAATGCGGTAATATGTTCAACAGGAATATTAAAGAAGCCCTGTATTTGCTCCGCATGAAGGTCGACAACAATAACCCTATCGGCACCAACGCTCTCTATTAAGTTTGCTAAAACTTTTGCGCTTATAGGAACCCTTGGCTGGTCCTTTCTATCCTGCCTTGCGTAGGCGTAGTAGGGTAAAACTAAGTTTACCTCTTTTGCCGAAGCCCTGCGGGCAGCATCAACCAAAAGTAAAGTTTCCATTATGTGGTCGTTTGCCGGCTGACATAGACTTTGGACAATAAAAACCCTTTTCTCTCTAACACTTTCGTTAATTTGAACTCTAATCTCCCCATCGGAGAACCTGGTTATTAAAGTATCCGTTAAAGGAATATTTAGAATTTTGGATATCTCCTTGTTGAGGTTGGGATGGGAACTTCCACCTATTAAGGAAACTTGTTCCATCATAATAGGTGTTTAGTTATATTCACCTTTGTGGTAAAAGGTTAATTTTTCCTTTAAAAGTTTTCGTAAAAAACTTTCAAATTGGAGGTTTGCCGTTGAGGCCCCAAATTGTTGGACAAATTTTTAACTTTATGAGGTGGATTAAACATGTAATACTCCTTCCTCTAACTGTTTTCGCCTTAAAAATTTCCTCTCCAGTTTTTGATAACGGAGGTCTAATACCGATAACCTACACCTGCGATGGAAAAAATATATCTCCCCCTTTGAGGTTTTCTGATATACCAAAAAACACAAAAAGTCTTGTTTTAATAATGCACGACCCCGATGCGCCGGTGGGAGATTTCACCCACTGGTTGGTTTATAAAATTCCTCCTACCGTTAAAGGGTTTCCGAGAAACTTACCTAAAAAACCTGTGTTGGAAAAGGGTATAAATCAAGGTATAAACGACTTTGGTTTTATAGGCTACGGAGGCCCGTGTCCACCTCCTTGGGATAAAGCCCACCGTTATTATTTCGAACTTTACGCCTTGGACTATATACCTTCCCTAAAACCCGGCGCAAATCGTTCGGAGATTGAAAAAGCCTTAAAAGGTCATGTTATAGATAAAGCGGTATTAATAGGTAAATATAAAAGGGTAAAACCTTTTATATTCGGAAAATTAAGATAGGTTAATCTGCAGCTAAATCCCTTAGAAGGGATTTATAAGAATTTTCATAAATAAACATTACGTTAAAATGCA
>JALSNH010000089.1 GCA_026987085.1 Aquificota bacterium
GCCTCTCCAAAAAGGGTTATAGGCTCGACGATTTTAACTATCTGCTCCCTACCTGAAATAGGTTCAAAGGTGTAAAGCTTGAGTTTCCCCTCCGTAAGGATATAAAAACCTGTCGCTTTGGAGTCTTTGGTAAATAAAAGTTTCCCTTTTGAAACCTCTATTAAAACCGCTATTTGGGAGATTTTTTGAAGCAACTCCTCCGAAAGGTTCTGAAAGTAGGGAATCTCCTTTAGGAGTGTTTCCATCAGCTTTGATTTTAGTTATTTCATTTTAATTCCACTAAGTGGGTATAAAACTCTAAGGAATTGCAAGCTCTCAAGCTTTGGCTTTTAAGTTTCAATTCCACTAAGTCGGTATAAAACTTTTAAGGGACGAAATGTTCAAACACGGCGAAATTTAGTTTCAATTCCACTAAGTCGGTATAAAACTTGATGAGTGGTATGGAGAAGATACATCTCCGGGAGGTTTCAATTCCACTAAGTCGGTATAAAACCTGCTGATAAAGCTTTTATACGCCTTTCTACTAATAAGTTTCAATTCCACTAAGTGAGTATAAAACTTTGGAATACCTTATCAGTTTCCATCTAACCCTCAAGTTTCAATTCCACTAAGTGGGTATAAAACAGAACCCGATAGACCTCACCTAAAGTTGGTTCCAAAGTTTCAATTCCACTAAGTCGGTATAAAACCTGCTGATAAAGCTTTTATACGCCTTTCTACTAATAAGTTTCAATTCCACTAAGTGAGTATAAAACGAAGGGGATGAGGAAACCCTAAAGAGGGAATATTGTTTCAATTCCACTAAGTGAGTATAAAACACAACAACATGCAAACCATTTTCAGTTGCCAAGGAGCCTACCTTCTTTAGGTCAATTTTAAATTCTAAAACCATTTGCAGGAAATTTCAAGTAGTTAATTTTCACTTACCCTTTAGTTGTGTTCTATACCTAATTTATTCGCTATCTTCGGAATTTGTATTTCAACACTTTCCGCAAACGGAGTATAAATGCACAGAAATCTATAAAACTTTCGTAAATTTACCCCTTGCCAGTTATAAATGGAAAACTAAATTCTCTTTATAAGGAAAAACTAAAGGAGGTGCCGAAGATGGCAGAGAAAAAAGAGACCCAAGTTAGGGTTGAGGACCAAGTGAGGGCTCTCATAGCTCAAATCGAAAGCATTAGGGCGGAAATTTCCGCTCTCGATGCGGCTATCAACGCCTTAAGACAAACTGTTGCAACTTTGAGAACCCTCAAAAGGCTCGGCCAAGGTAAAAATGTGCTTATTCCGGTAGGTTCTATCGCTCAAGTTGAAATGAAAATTGAAAACCTCGACAGAATAGTTGTTTCTGTAGGTCAGAATATTTCCGCCGAGCTATCTTACGATGAGGCTATTAAATATATCGAAGATGAAATAGAAAGGATTCTCGCCCTCAGACTCGTTCTCGAGCAAACTATTGCCGACCTCTACACCCAAATTGAACAACTTATCCAAGGTAAACAGGAACAAAAAGAGGAAAACAAATAATCTCTTTTCCCTTTCGGCTATTTTTTTAACTTGGAGGACCTTGTTATGGAACTAAATAAATCTAACCCTCAGGAAGCCATAGTTTTACAACTTCAACTTATAAAGGCTGAGCTAGAACAACTGGAAAAGGTAAAAGAATTTTTAAAAAACCTCGAGCCGGGTAGAAAAATCTATATAAACCTCGGTGAGGTTATGGTTGAAAGCAACTACCTTGAGGCTATTCAATACCTCGATGAAAAGGAAAAAGAGTTAAAAGCCGCCCTTTTAGAGCTTGAGGCTAAGTTAACCTCCGCCGGTCTTAAAGCTTAAGTCTGTTTTTTTCCTTTAAAAGGAACTCTTTGAATTTTTCCATTAGACCCTTTAAGGGTTCTATAGAGGTATTTTTCTCAACGCACTCGGCAAGTTTTACCATCCAAAGGATATGTTTTTTAAAAAACTCCTTGTAGAGGGTTTCAAGTCTCTTTCTATCTTCCAAGATAGGGTCTTCCAAATACAACTTGACTAAAAAGGCGGCAAAATCCAATTGTAGGTTAGCCCTATCGGGATACTCATTTCCTGTATCCAAATTAAAAAGTCTGTAAAAGCGGTTTGTAGAGAAGGCGGGAGCACCCATAAGTTCCTTTTCCTCACCGAAAAAACTTTGGTAAGGTTTACAAGGAACTCCTCCGAAGTTGGCAATAAAAAGCTTTGTCCATTCCGCTTGAAGTTCTTCTAAAGGTACTTTTTTAAGTTCCTCCAAAAGAGGAATGTAATCTTTAGATGCAAACTCAAAGAGTTGTTTAAAAAAACTTTCCTCTTCAGGGTAGGAAAAAAAGATAGCCCAAAATTTGTAAGTTCTAAAAAGGCTTTCCTCCATTTGGGTAGGTATTATCCTTCCAATTTTTCAAATGCCATTCTATGGAAAATAAAATTTGAAAAGAAAATTATGGAGGTGGAAAATGGGTTTGCTCGAAGGAAAAATAGCTCTGATTACCGGTATAGCCAATAAAAATAGCATAGCTTACGGGATAGCTCAAGCCTTTAAAAGGGAAGGAGCAAAACTAATCATTACTTACGCTAACGAAAAGCTGGGCAAAAAAGTAAAACCCATAGCCGAAGAATTGGAAGCCTTAGCAACCTTTGAAATGGATGTTTCCGATGACGCAAAGATAGATAGAACCTTTGAGGAGATAGCAAAGGTTGTAGATGGTTTGGATATAGTAGTTCATTCGATAGCCTTTGCTCCGGTCGATGAGTTTAAAAGACCTACCCTCTACACCTCAAGGGAAGGTTTTAAAATAGCTATGGATATCAGTGTTTACTCGCTAATAGCCATTACCCAAAGGGCAATTAAATTAATGGAAGGTAGAAATGGAAGCTTTTTGACCCTCTCCTATTATGGAGCTGAAAAGGTAGTTCCGCACTACAACGTTATGGGTATAGCGAAGGCCGCCTTGGAAAGCACCGTTCGTTATCTGGCTTTCGACCTCGGTAAAATGGGACACCGCATTAACGCTATATCGGCCGGTCCCGTTAAAACATTGGCGGCAAGGGCTATCAGCGGCTTCCATCTACTAATGAAGCACACTATGGAAGTTTCGCCTTTGGGAAGAGGCATCGATATTATGGATGTCGGAAATGCCGCCGTATTTCTGTGTTCCGATTGGGCAAAAAATATAACCGGAGAGGTTCTGCACGTGGATGCCGGCTACCACGTTATGGGAGTTATGGATAAAGAGGAAGATATAGAAAAGTCTTAAGTTTTCCTTTCTACCTTAAATTTAATTTTTTAAGCAATTCAACGGTCTCTTTAACGGTCAGTTGCCCCGGTGCAAAAGCCTTTTCGAGAGCGCAGTAGGTTATTACCGAGTTAAAAATAAAGCCCGCTACGCGGGATATTTTTCCCTTTTCTCCCATCGCTATAGCCACGGTAGGAACGGGCTGTTTGGAGGCAACACAGAGTAGATTTGCAACATCTTCAAAGCTTTTTGCTGTAAAGGCGACTTTTGCTATATCGGCTCCCTTTGCTACCATTTGGTCGAAAATCTCTCCTATCTTTTCCTGCGAAGGTGTTTTTTCAAAATCGTGGTAAGAAACTATCAATTTTTTATCGTTGCACTTAACGACCCTTTTAACTTCTTGAAATTCAAATTCCTCCGCTCGGAGTTCTATATCTACAAAGTCCACCAAAGGTGTAAGTTGATAGTAGTAATCCAACCTATTTGGGACTTCTTCTATACCGCCCTCCCACTTTGCCCGGATAGTGAGAATTCCCTTCAATCCTAAGGAGGTACCAAAATTAATAACCTCCTTTATATGGTCGATTTCTTTATTTTTGAAACCGTCGATGCGGTATTCAATAATGTCTCCTCCGAGTTCTTTGACTTTTGGAAAGTTCCTTTCGTAGTTCTCATCATTTAGGGATACCGCTATGAGTGGCTTATCAAAAACCATATATTCAAAATTTTGCGTATTTCTTTAAAAGA
>JALSNH010000090.1 GCA_026987085.1 Aquificota bacterium
TAAAAGAGGTTTTCGAAAATTGGCTCAACGAACTTAAAAACCAAGGTATTGAAGTTGAGGTTATAGAGCTTCCCCACCTTAAATATGCAATACCTATCTACTACATAATCGCAACTTCGGAGGCCTCTTCCAACCTTGCCCGCTACGACGGAGTTCGCTACGGCTACCGCACTCCCGAATATAAAGACCTAAAAGAACTTTACACCAAAACCAGAGACGAAGGTTTTGGCCCCGAGGTCAAAAGGAGGATAATGCTCGGAACCTTTGCACTCTCAACCGGCTATTACGATGCCTACTACCTAAAGGCGAAAAAGATACAAAGGCTCCTTTACGAGGACTTTATAAAAGCTTTCCAAAAGGTGGATGTAATACTAACACCTACAACGCCAACGCCGGCCTTTAAATTCGGCGAAAAACTCTCCAATCCGGTCGATATGTATCTATCCGATATATTCACCGTTTCGGTAAACTTGGCAACCGTCCCGGCGGTGAGCGTTCCTATAGGTTTTAGCAAAGAAAACCTTCCTATCGGGGGTCAAATAATAGGCCGTCCTTGGGACGAAACAACGATTTTAAAACTCTCCTACCTTTGGGAGCAAATATCCAATTTCCCCTCTTGGGTTCCCGAACTTTAATTTTCTCCTCTTTAGGTTTTTCCTAAAAATACCTCGCAACCTAAGGAGTTTAATTTTTCATCTATTTTTTCATAACCCCTTAAGAGGTGATGGATTTTATAAATGGTAGTTTCTCCTTCGGCTATCAAGCCTGCAATTACCAAAGAGGCGGAAGCCCGTAAATCTGTGGCATTGACGGGAGCTCCGATTAGTTTTTTTACCCCTCTGATAACTGCTGTTTTTCCTTTAATTTCTATATCCGCGCCCATTCGGGAGAGTTCTAAAGCATGCTGAAATCTATTTTCAAAAATATTTTCAACTATTACCGAAACCCCTTTGGCCACGCTAAGCATTGCCATAAATTGGGCTTGCATATCGGTCGGAAAACCCGGGTAGGGAGCGGTTTCTAAAGTTATTGCCTTTAAAGGTTCTTTCCGATAAACCTCTACACTGTCCTTTTGGATTTTTAGTTTTACCCCAACCTCCTTGAGTTTGGATATAACAGCCTCCAAATGGTTCGGTTCAAGATTTTTGACCTTTAAAGGATTTCCCAACAAAGCACCTATAACTAAGAAGGTTCCCGCCTCAATTCTATCGGGAATAACCTTATGAAGGACTTTTCCTTTTTTTAAACCGTTCGGAGGAACATAAAACCTAATACTTCTACCTTTAAAAGTTATCTCTACGCCTAACTTTTTAAGAAACTCAATTAGGTCGATAACCTCCGGCTCCAAAGCCACATTATGGAGTTCAAATTCTCCTTTAAACCTTACAAGGGTTAAAAGTGCATTTTCGGTTCCTGTAACGGTTATAACATCGAAAGTGAATTCTCTAACGGCCGGTTCGGAGGGTAGCTTTACCTTTATATAACCGCTTTCCACGGAAATATCAGCCCCAAGGGCTTCTAAAAATTTCAAGTGCTGGTCTATAGGCCTACTTCCTATGGAGCATCCGCCTGGATAGGTTACTTCCGCCTTACCGGTTGCTCCCAAAAGACCTCCTAAAAAAAGAATAGACCCCCTAAAGAGGCTGGATAACTCAAAAGGAACTTTAACGGAAGAGATTTTTCCCTCAATCCTAACAGAATTTCCCGAAAGGGCTATCTCTTTTCCCAAAGCTTGTAAGATTTTTAAAGCATAAAGAGTATCTAACAGAACGGGAAAGTTGGTTAGTTCTACTTCTTCGGTAAGTAGGGAAGCCGCTAAAAGAGGAAGGGCCGAATTTTTAGCCCCCGAAACAGATACACTACCTTTAATTTCCTTACAAGGTCTAACCTTCAAATATTTAAACGACAAAAGTTTTTCATAGTCCATTTTTCCACTAAAAAAGGGAAGTTTAAACTTGAAGTTCCTTTTTTAGCTCTTCAAATCTATTAAGAGCCTCCTCCATAGGAACATCGAACTTTTCTCCCGTTTTACGGATTTGAATTTCAACAATACCCTCTTTGGCCTTTCTACCCACGACTATCCTTACAGGAATACCCACCAGGTCGGCATCTTTAAATTTAAAACCGGCCCTCTCGTTGCGGTCGTCAATAATTACATCTGTACCCCTTTGGAGGGCTTCTTTGTAAAGCTTTTCCGCTATTTGGTTTTGAGTTTCATCGCTCACATTCAAAGGTAGTATTTCCAGCTCGAAAGGTGCCACATTTATAGGCCAAATAATTCCGTTTTCATCGTGCGATTGCTCCACTATTGCGGACATAAGCCTCGACACACCGATACCGTAGCAGCCCATAACTATCGGTTTTTCTTTTCCATCTTTGTCTTTAAAGTAGGCCTGCATCGGTTCCGAGTAGCGGGTTCCCAGCAGGAAAATATGGCCTATTTCCAAACCTTTGGATATTTTTAAGGGCTTTCCACACTTGGGACAGGGGTCGCCCTCCTTTACCTCCGCCACATCGTAGAATTCGCCGTAAACAAAATCCCTACCGGGGTTGGCGTTTACGTAGTGGTAGTGGGGCTCATTTGCGGCAACCACCATATTTTTAACCCCGTATAGGGAGTTATCCCAAATAATCCTTTTGACCTTTCCCTCGGGGAGGTTTATAGGTCCTACGAAACCCCTTTCGGTTCCTAAAATCTCTTTTATCTCCTCATCGGTTGCCAATCTAAAGTTTTCCGTTCCAAGGACTCTTTCCAATTTATTTTCGTCCACTTCTCGGTCGCCCCTAATTAAAACCAAGACCGCTTCACCGTTAACAATGTATAGGAGACTTTTTAGGATTTTTTTTGGTTCGACTTTCAAAAACCTTGCAAGCTCCTCAATAGTTCTAACATTGGGAGTATGAACCTTTTGGAGGGGTTTTTCCTCCTCCTTTTCCTCTTTAGGTTTATTTAAAGGAACTATTTCGGCATTTGCGGCATAACCGCAGGCCTCACAGTAAGCGACCTTAGCCTCACCGTAAGGCGTTAAAGCAACAAACTCTTCCGACTTCTTACCACCTATTTGCCCCGTATCGGCCAATACCCTTAAATATTTGAGACCTATACGGTTGAAAATTCTTTCGTAGGTTTCCCCCATTAGGTTATAGTTCTCTTCTGCACCTTTATAGTCGGTATCAAAAGAGTAGGCATCCTTCATAAGGAACTCCCTTGCCCTAATCAGACCAAAACGTGGTCTCTTTTCATCCCTAAACTTGGTTTGGATTTGGTATAGGACCAACGGGAGGTCCTTGTAAGATTTGACCTCCTTACGGACAAGGTCGGTAATTTCCTCCTCGTGGGTGGGACCGAGGCAAAATTCTCTCCCGTGGCGGTCTTGAAGTTTAAATAGTTCTTCCCCGTAAAGTTCCCACCTACCGGTTTCCTCCCAAAGTTCGCGGGGGTTTAAAACGGTTAAAAGAACCTCTTGGGCTCCCGCTTTGTTCATCTCCTCCCTAACGATGTTTTCTATCTTTTTTAAAACTTTGAGCCCTAACGGGAGAAATTCGTAAATTCCCGCTGCAACCTGTCTTATAAAACCTCCCCTTACCAACAAAGCGTGGGAGGGGGCAACCGCTTCGGCAGGAGATTCTTTTAAAGTGGGAATAAAAGCTCTGGACCAACGCATTAAATTAAGCTAATATAATATTTATGAGTAGTTTGAAAAAAACTATTTTTCTAGGATTTTTAGTATTGATTTTCTTTTCTCAAAAAGGGACATTTTCTAAAGAATGTATTGCTAAATATTTGACTTCAGTTCCTATTTTACCTGCTTATATTAAGCCTTTAATAATTCTAGATATAGATTATTCAGGCAGTATGAGAGATTCTGTATATCATGTACAGGCAGATGATAATACGGAAACAATAAGTTATAATTCTTCGGAAACTTATATAGGATATTTTGATTCAAAAAGCTGTTATTCTTATGATAAGAAAGCCG
>JALSNH010000091.1 GCA_026987085.1 Aquificota bacterium
ACAGTTATTTTCTTTACTCTTTTATCTTGTCCTTTTAAGATAATGGGAAAAGTCATTTCTGCTATTCGGGATATTATGTGAGAACCTAATTTATAATCCAGTAAAAACTGTTCATCAACCTTCTGCGGAAGAGGTTCATTTTTTATAGAACTGTTGGATACCACTCTAAAACCTTTTAAGCTTTGAGTAAATTGGTTTTTACCAACTAAGTAAGATGGATAGTAATTTGTTGTTATAAAAGTTACCTTTTTTTCATTATAGCGGTAATTTATCAAACCTATTAAAAAATCTTTAAACCAGTCCACCAATTCCTCATTTCCTAAATCATCTAAAACCAATACGGGAACTTTATATAAAAAGTAAACCAATTTATGGTAATTATTTGTTGAAAAACCAACCTTTAAACGGACAGATAGGTCTTTAGTATCGATAAAAAAACCTCGAATAGAAAACTTTTTGTAAATCTCTTTTAGAAGAGATATTGCTATAAATGTTTTTCCAACTCCCGGAGGCCCTATAAAGAGTAATCCCTTACCTTTTTGATAAAAATCTTTAAAATTCTCCAAATAAAAAAGAACTTTTGAATATGTTATAGTTTCCACTTTGCTTTTTATTGATTCTAGCGATGCGTGGTCAAATCTTTTAGGAATATGTAAAAACTTATTGATATTGAAACCTTTGTAAATGCAGGTACACTTTTTAACTCCCTTTGGAGTCTTTACAAATCCCAACCCTTTACAAATAGGACAAGATTCCTGAAATTTTAACATGCTATCTTCTATTAATTTATCTTCTTCAAATGCAAAAGGGATGATAAAAATTTTTAGCAAACTTTAAAAACTATAATTGCTATAGCTTTTTGATTTCAGGCAAGTAATTGTCAAAAAAGTTTTTTTAGCTTATTATTTTGTAAATACCCCCAACAAAATTAAGGAGGTAATGAAATGGCAGCAGAGATGGAACTTGTAGCCTCTCTTTCGAGGCTGCAGTTCGCTACAACGGCTTATTTCCACTTTCTATTCGTTCCTCTAACTCTTGGTATTTCACTCTTTATCGCAATTCTTATGACCACCTATCTTGTGACAGGAAAACAGATATATCGAGAAATGGCACGCTTTTGGACAAAGCTATTCGCAATCAACTTTGCAATGGGTGTTGCTACCGGTATTACCCACGAATTTGAATTCGGAACCAACTGGGCTATCTATTCCCGTTATGTGGGAGACATTTTTGGAGCACCGCTGGCTATAGAAGCGCTATTCGCGTTCTTCCTAGAGTCGTCCTTTATAGGAATGCTCGTTTTTGGATGGAATAGGGTTAACGATGTTGTAATGACTCTTGTTGCCTGGGCTGTTGCCTTTGGAACAAACCTATCGGCACTTTGGATTCTACTTGCCAACGGTTGGATGCAACACCCCGATGGAGCTATTCTCAAAGCTGGAACATGGGTTGGTGGTGTTAGAGCAGAGCTATACGATTTCAGTAAAGTAACCTTCTCTCCCGTTGCAGACGTTAAGTTTATGCACACCATTACCGCCGGAATGATTGTTGCAGCAATGTTTGTTTTGGGTATTAGTGCTTATCACTTGTTGAAAAAACAACATGTGGAATTCTTCAAACGTTCCGCCTTGGCAGCCGCAATTTTTGGAATGATTGCTTCCGTATCTGAAGTAATTATTGGAGATATTCACGCTCACGAGGTTGCAAAAACTCAACCTTCCAAATTAGCAGCAATGGAAGCTGTTGTAAATAGTGAAAAAGCTGCTCCTATTTTACTGGCTGCTTGGGTTACTCAAGATGAAAATGGTAAATATGAATACGCATTCAAATTACCATTACCTATCCCCGGTATTCTAAGCCTATTGGCATACCACAACTTTAATGCTGAAGTTCCCGGCTTAAACGACATTCAAAAGCATATGGAACAAAACTTCAAAAATGCAATGAACCAATATCCTGAGCTTAAACAAATTATTGAGAACAACGTTCTACTTGATGGAAAATGGCCAAGCTTCAACCCACCGGTAAACATAGTTTATTGGGCTTTCCACATTATGGTATATCTAGGCTTCTTATTTGTATTCATGTTCACAGCAGCCTTCTACTATGCTAAAAAAGGTGTTCTTCAAGAGAAATCTTGGTTACTTAGATTGGCACTCTTAAGCATACCTCTACCTTATATTGCAAGCTTGTTAGGTTGGGCCACTGCCGAAGTTGGTCGTCAGCCGTGGATTGTATATCCTTTAACGGAAGTTAAACACGATGCTAATACTGGAAACATTTTGTGGAACGAACTATTTGTTAAAATTCCTGCAATGATTGAAGAAGGTGGCAAGATTATACATAAGAATATTCCTGGAGCATTTATGGGTTTAACTACCTATAAAGCTGTAACTCCGACTTTAACGGTTTTAGAAGTTGCCATTACTTTTATTGGATTCTTGACCATCTTTACTGTATTGGCTATTCTCGACTGGTGGCTTATTGCCAAATATGCTAAAAAAGGCCCTGAAATGTCCGGTGAAGCTAAACCTCAGGAAGCTTATTAAGCAATAATTACATAAGGAGGTAGTAAGATGGAAATGGGTTATAGCTCCCTTTGGTGGGACGTTCTTGTCCCCCTTTGGTTTGTTATTGTTGCTCTTGTTTGGGTTATGTACATCCTTACCGACGGTTTCGACCTCGGTGTAGGAATTTTGGTACCCTTCATGGGAAATGATGATGTCAGCCGTCGTATAGCCCTTAACTCGGTAGGTCCTATTTGGGACGGTAATGAAGTTTGGTTTATTACAGCTGGTGGTGCAGCATATGCAGCATTTCCCGAAATCTACTCGGCAATATTTGGTGGTCTTTACCTTGCATTAATGGTAGTCCTATTTGCATTGATATTCAGGGCTGTTGGTTTTGAATACCGTTCCAAACGTCCCTCTCAAGCATGGAGAAATTTCTGGGATTGGGCTATTTCTATAAGTTCCGGTATAGTTGCTTTAGTATTAGGAGTAGCTCTTGGAAACGTTATAGTAGGTTTACCTTTTGTTAAAAGTACCTTGCTTTATGGACCTAACTCTTTAGAAGGATTTATTTACGGCGTTTACGAAAACGGTCAATTCCATACCTATCCTGCAATAATTGGATTTCTCCAACTGTTAAATCCGTTTTTCCCCAATTTAGAAGCAGGTATCTTTAAGCTGTTGGTGGGAATTACCGCCCTACTATTTGTAATAGTTCACGGTGCCGCTTGGTTAATGGTAAAAACCATCGGTGAACATTTTGAAAGAGCTAAAAATTTTGTACTAAAGCTATGGCCTATTACTGCAGGTTTATGGGTTTTAACAACTATCTGGGGACTTGCTAGCTTTGGTTTTGAACACGAATTTATGACAAAAAATACCCAAATTATCGAAAAAACCATTCATATCGACTTTTATAACTGGCCGGCAGTATTGGATAAAGTATTTACCTATCGCGATAACTTCCTATTCCAAGCACCTACATTGGTATCCATAATTGGATGGGTTCTATTAGGCTTAGGAGTTCTTGGAGTTATTGGTATCTACTTATTTGCCAAAAAAGGAAGTGCTTGGGGAACCTTCCTCAGCTCTACTCTAGCAGTTATAGGAATTCTCTTTGCTGTAGCTACCGCACTATTTCCGTTCACGGTACCTTCCATCTATGGTCTTGAACACTCTATGACAGTATGGAATACTGCAGCCTCCGAAAATACTTTAAAAGTAATGACGCTAGCAGCCCTTATTGCTGTACCAATAGTATTGGCTTATACCGCTTATATTTACAAAGTATTCCTATTCAAACTATCTCCCGAACAGCTTAAGGAAGCTGCGGAAAAAGGACAGTTTAGTTATTAAAACATAAGGAGGTAGGAGTTATGTGGCTTCTTGTTGCTTTTATTTATTTCTTTGGAGTAGCCTTTCTAACGGTAGGACTCATAAAAGCCCTCGACCAAGATTGATTTCTTTTTT
>JALSNH010000092.1 GCA_026987085.1 Aquificota bacterium
GGGCAGCCTTAAAATAAAAATCTTTTAAATCCCCAGGAGGCTTGCTATGGAGGAAAAAATCCCTACAGGGTTGACATTTGATGATGTTTTACTTTTACCTCAATATTCGGAAGTATTACCCCACGAGGTTGATATATCAACCTACATAACGAAAAAAATCAAACTAAATATACCAATTCTTTCCGCCGCAATGGATACGGTAACAGATTATCGAATGGCCAAAGCTATAGCTAGAGAGGGTGGCATAGGAATTATTCATAGAAATATGTCCATAGAGGAGCAGGCGGAGCAGGTTAGCAAGGTAAAACGCTCCGAAATGGGAATGATTTTGGAACCGGTAACCGTAGAGCCGCAAACCACCGTTAAGGAAGCCCTCAATTTAATGGCTCAATATAAAATCTCCGGTTTACCCGTTGTAGATAAGGAAGGCAGAGTAATTGGAATTATTACCAACCGAGATGTTAGGTATGTAGCTCCCACAAATTACGATAAACCTGTAGAACTTTTCATGACCCCTAAGGAGAAGCTTATTACCGCCACCCCCGGAATTACACTTGAGGAAGCTAAAGAAATTTTTGCCCGCCATAAGGTTGAAAAGTTGCCTATAGTAGATGAAGAAGGCAAACTCCGCGGACTTATTACTATAAAGGACCTCGAAAAAAGAGAAAAATACCCCAATGCGGCAAAAGATGAATTTGGTCGTTTGCTTGTCGGTGCGGCCGTTGGAACAGCCCCGGAAACACTCGATAGGGTTGCCGCCCTGGTAGATGCCGGCGTTGACCTTGTAGTAGTCGATACCGCTCACGGTCATTCTAAGAGGGTTTTGGAAACCGTCAAAGAAATTAAAAAACACTTTCCCGAACTTCAAGTTATGGCTGGAAATATAGCAACCAAAGAAGGAGCTCAAGCCCTCATAGATGCCGGAGCCGATGCGGTTAAGGTTGGTGTAGGTCCCGGCTCCATATGCACAACCCGCGTTGTAGCGGGCGTAGGAGTTCCGCAAATAACCGCAATTATGTGGGCTGCCGAGGTAGCAAAAGAGTACGGAGTTCCCGTCATTGCGGACGGCGGTATCAGATTCTCCGGAGATATTGTAAAAGCCCTCGCTGCCGGCGCCAATGCCGTTATGCTTGGAAATCTCCTGGCGGGAACCGAAGAAGCCCCCGGAGAGGTGGTTTACTATCAAGGTAGAGCTTATAAGGTTTATAGAGGCATGGGTTCTTTAGGAGCTATGATGTCGCGCCGTAGTGCCGACCGCTACGGACAGGAAAAGTTTGAAAAATTCGTTCCCGAGGGTATTGAGGGAAGGGTTCCCTACAAAGGAAAGTTGTCGGAAGTTATCTACCAACTGGTGGGAGGTCTCCGCTCCGGAATGGGCTACATAGGTGCTTCCAATATAGAAGAACTCCAAAAGAGGGCAAAATTTGTAAGAATAACCTGGGCAGGTTTTAAAGAAAGCCACGCCCACGATGTTCAAATAACAAAAGAGGCTCCCAACTATTGGATTGAATAATTCTTTTTCCTTTTAAAGGTTATTTGAAAAATATTTTTCGTAAAACTGCCTTTTCCACTTTTGAAATTCACCCTTTAAAATGGCGTTTCTCATCTGTTCCATCAACCGCTTATAGAAGCTGAGGTTGTGTATGGTATTTAGAATGTAAGCGGTTATCTCATCAACATTAAACAGATGTCTCAGGTAAGCCCTTGAATAGTTTTGGCAGGTGTAGCAATCGCATTCGGGATCGGGTGGACTGAAATCTTTCGCAAAACGTTTGTTGCCTATATTCAATTTACCGTAAGTGGTATAAAGGGTTCCTGTTCTGGCTACTCTTGTGGGAAAAACGCAATCGAACATATCGACCCCCCGTTCAACGCTTTCAACCAAGTTTTCGGGTTTACCTACCCCCATCAGATAACGTGGTTTGTTCCAAGGCAAGAGCGAGGTAACTATTTCCGTCATTCTGTACATCGTTTGTGCGTCTTCACCGACCGATAGACCGCCTATTGAATAGCCAAACAGATAGTCGTCGAATTTCAAAGTTTTTAAGGTGCTTTCTCTCCTTAAGTCCTCCCAAAAGGCTCCTTGAACTATACCAAAAAGGGCTTGGTCTTCCCTGGTGCGGGCTTTTATAAATCTTTCCAACCAACGTATGGTAATATCTATAGCCTCCGAGGCGGTTGAGTATTCGGTTGGATAGGGCACAACCACATCGAGAGGCATAATAATATCGGCTCCCAAAACCTCCTCAACATAGGCGGTAAACTCCGGAGTGAAAAGGTGTAAATCCCCCGCAAGATGGTCCCTAAAAATAACCCCCTCCTCGGTAATTTGAACGCTGGCTTGCCCTTTTTTTCTGGCCAAGGAGAAAACTTGAAAACCTCCGCTGTCGGTTAGTATAGCTCTTTTCCAACTAATAAAATTGTGGAGACCTCCCGCCTCCTTTATTACCTCCAACCCGGGACGTAGATAGAGATGGTAGGTATTTCCCAAAATTATGTTGTATCCAATCTCTTCAACCTCACGGTGGGTAATAGCCTTTACAGTTCCCAGCGTTCCAACCGGCATATATACAGGTGTTTCTATTTCCCCGTGAGGTGTTTTTAATATTCCAGCCCTCGCATTGCCGTCCTTTGCAATTACTTTAAACTCAAAAAGGTTCCTATCCCAACTTATCATTTAGAGGTTTTAATGGTATTTCTGGAAACTTAGAAAGGTGGATTTATTATTTAAGCCTTATGGAGTTAAAAAGTTTAAGTCCAGTTATGTTAACCAATGCGGTTGCCGGCTTTGAAAACGGTAAGGTTTTTATAAAAAAGGAAACTTTGCAAGACCTCCTAAAGAATGCCCTCATATACGAGAACTTAAGGACAAACAAAGAACTCTTTGACGAATTTTATAAAAAACTCCTTTGGTGGTCGGAATTTTACAAAGAACATAAGGAGGAAAAAGAGGAAGTTAAAAAACAGTTGGAGGCAATATCCCTATGGCTGGAAAAAAAGGTTCTTTGCGGTGGCGAACTGGAAATAGTAAACGGTGAAGTTGTAAACTTTGAGGAGGAAAAAAATCTACTCAACCTTTTAAAGGTTGAAAATTTCGAACTCCAAAATGGAGAAGTAATAAAGAAAAAAGTCAAACTTGTAGGGAAGGCAAAAAGATATTTGGGACTCCGAAAGTTTGCCGATAAAAGTTCCACCTTCGGAGGAAATTTTGAAGTTGATACCCAAAAGGTTGAGGAATACGAAAAACATGCCCAAAAACCGGAGCTCTATTCTCTCGTAAAAGAAAACCGCTTGGTGGAAGTAGTTAACAGATTCTCACTCAAGGTTCTTGAAACCGACAAAGCATTCTTTACCGATAGAGGATACAGCATCGTAGTTAAAAGGCTGGAAGAGATAGAGGCCGAGAGCCAGGAAAAGCTGGTTAGATTGAACTATAAAGAGGGAATTCTTCCCTACGGAGCCGAGCTGTTTATTTTTGAAAGGTTAGAAACCTCCAAAGGTAGAAAGGAATACCACCACCTGAATGAGATAATGCAGGAAATTACAAAACTTGGATGGGCTTCGGAAATATTTAAAGAAACCCGTGAAATAACGGTTGATAAAGAACCCATCGGATGGCTTATGTTCTGATTTGCAACTTTAAGATTACCCCTTCCCCTGTTTTATATACCTATAAAGGTGGAGAAAAAATTTGATGTTATAGTGGTCGGAGGAGGGCCGGCCGGTGCTACGGCCGCCCGTTTACTATCCCGCAAGGGCTTAAAAGTTCTTCTTATAGAAAAGGAACAACCTCCGCGGGAAAAACTTTGTGCCGGAGCGGTATCTTTAAGGGCAAATCCCTACCTTCCGGAAAACTGGGAGAATTCCGTTTTAAACGATATTTACGGTGGAAACTTGGGTTGGAGGGGTGAAAAGTATATTTCCGCCCGTTCGGAAAAACCGGTTGTGAAAATCGTCGATAGG
>JALSNH010000093.1 GCA_026987085.1 Aquificota bacterium
CCTTGGGCCACGCCAAGGAGAAACTTATAAACCTCATTAAAGAGGCGGGAAAAATCCCCGCGGAGCGGGATACCTTTTATAACATATTAAAAATGTATTAATAATGTATTTTTAATTACTTGAGCGTTCCAACTTTTTCACTTTTAAAAAGGTAGTTAAAATTTGCCCTTTATGAAGTTGACTTTAAGTGTAATCAAAGCCGATATCGGTGGATGGGTAGGTCACTCCTCTACCCACCCTGAGGTTGTAAATGCTGTTAAAGAGTATGTAGCTACCAAAGTGGCTGATGGAACTTTAATAGATGCCGACATTTTGACCTGCGGTGACGATATTGCCATCGTTATGACCCACACTCACGGTGTCGATAACGAAAAGGTTCATAAACTCGCTTGGGAAGCTTTCGAAACCGGAACGGAGGTTGCCAAAAAGTTAAAACTCTACGGTGCCGGTCAGGACCTTTTAGCCGAAGCTTTCAGCGGAAACATTAAAGGTCTCGGTCCCGGTGTTGCCGAAATGGAGTTTGAAGAGAGACCTTCCGAACCGGTAATTGTATTCTTTGCGGATAAAACCGAACCGGCAGCTTGGAACCTACCGCTTTACGAAATGTTTGCCGACCCTATGAAAACCGCCGGTCTTGTAATTGACCCCAAAATGCACCAAGGTTTTACCTTTGAGGTGCTCGACCTTGTTGAAGGTAAAAAGGTTAAAATCTCCTGCCCCGAGGAGCTTTACGACCTACTTGCACTAATAGGAACCACCTCCCGCTATGCGGTTAAGGCTGTTTATAGAAATCTCGATGGTGAGATTGCCGCCGTTGCCTCCACCCAAAGGCTCAACTATATTGCCGGTAAGTATGTGGGTAAGGACGATCCCGTATTAATAGTAAGAGCTCAAAGCGGTTTCCCCGCAGTAGGAGAGGTATTGGAACCTTTTGCAAATCCTTGGTTTGTTGCCGGTTGGATGAGGGGTTCCCACCACGGTCCTTTAATGCCGGTATCTTTCGAAGATGCGAGACCTTCCAGATTTGACGGACCTCCCCGTGTAATCGCTGCCGGCTACCAAATTGCCGAAGGTAAACTAATAGGACCTGCCGACTTGTTCTACGACCCGGCTTTCGATAAAGCTAGACAAATGGCCAACGAGATGGCCTACATTATGAGACGCCATGGAGCTTTTGAACCCCACAGACTTCCTCCCGAAGAGCTTGAATACACTACCCTTCCCAAGGTTCTTGAAAAACTTAAGGACCGCTGGGAGGAAGATGTTCAAGAGAGACTTTCCGAGGATCAACAAAGGGAACAGGGAGAGGTTGAGTAATTAACCCTTCCTTCGCTTGGTTTTCTTTCTTTTAAAAATCCTTTTAGGTTTTTTAAAACTTTCCGAAACTTCAAAGGTTTCATTTTTTAGCCTTTCAACCTCTTTAGAGGTGAACTCTTTAACCTTCTCCAAAAAGCGTTTATAGCCTATGTATCCGAGACTCTTAAGATGGATATTTTCGAGAGCCCTCTCCCACTGGGCGGTCATTTCGGGTGAGGAAACCAAAGAGGTAGAGAGTTTTTTAATAAGTTCAATCCCTTTCTCGGTCGGAATTAAAACCTTACCTTTTTTGCTTATATAGCCCCTTTCCTTGAGGGTTTCTATTATCTGGGCCCTCGTGGCGGGCGTTCCGAGACCGAGCTTTTCCATCTCCTTTAGGAGGGTTCCTTCGGTATACCTCGGCGGGGGTTCGGTTTTACGTTTTTCCAACTTTTGGTCGACCTTTTTAACCTTTTCTCCCTCTTTAAGTTCGGGAAACTCTATATTTTCACTTTTGGCGTTGTAGAGAACTTTCCAACCGAGCTCGAGGTCCCTTTTTAGGTAGGTATAAAAGAGGTATTTCTCACCTACGCGGGTGTAGATTTTTAAAACCTCATACCTATAAGGGGGATAGAAGACTCCCAAAAACCTCCTAAGGATAAGGTTATAAATCTTTTCCTCTTGGGGGGATAGCGTTTCGGGAGGCGGTTCCAACGGAATTATTGCGTGGTGGTCGGTAAGTTTCGAATCGTCAAAAACCCTTTTACCGACTTTGGGAACTTCCGAAACTAAATCCTCCCTACCAAGTTTTTTTAACACTTTTACCACTAAAGGCATATTGCTCTCCGCCAAATAGTGGCTCTCCGTCCGCGGGTAGGATATTACTTTCCAATCCTCATAAAGTTTTTGGGCTATCTCTAAAGTCCTTTTTGCGGAAAAACCGTAGAGTTTGTTTGCCTCCCTTTGGAGTGAGGTTAAAGAGTGGAGCTTGGGAGGGTATTCTTTTTTTATCTCCTTTTGGAGTTTCTCAATAACACCGTAGTTGAACCTTTTAAGGTCTTCAAATATTTTTTGGGCTTCCTCTTTCGGAAAACCAAATAGCTCTTTGGAAACCTTCACAGGGTCTAAAATTTAAACTTCCTTATGCGTAGAACTCCTTATTTTGAACTCCATAAAAAGTTCGGTGCAAAATTTGTTCCTTTTGCCGGTTGGGAAATGCCGGTTCAGTTCTCTTCGATACTGGAAGAAGCCAAAACCGTCCGTTCAAAGGTAGGAATTTTCGATGTTTCCCATATGGGGAGAATTTTTATTGAGGGACCTCAAGCGGAAGAGTTTTTAAACTACCTAACTACCAACAATGTGAAAAACCTTTCCGAAGGTGAGGTCCAATATTCGCTGATTCTCAACGAAAAGGGCGGAACGGTCGACGATATTACCGTTTACAAGTTTTCAAAAAATCGCTTTATGGTGGTAGTTAACGCTGCCAACCGCGAAAAGGTTTTGAAACATACAGAAAACCTTAAAGGGAATTTTGAAGTTTCTATTTACGACCGTAGCGGTGAGTTAACCCAACTTGCACTTCAGGGTCCCGAGGCGGAAAATCTTTTAAAAGATTTTTTCCCGGGGATAGAAAAGCTCAACTATTACACCTTTGGGGAGTTTAACGGCGTTTTGATTTCAAGAACCGGCTACACCGGTGAGGACGGTTTTGAAATATATATTCCCGCCGAAGGCGGGCTTAAACTTTATAAAGAACTTGTAGAAAGGGGAGTAAAACCCTGCGGGTTGGGAGCTCGGGATATCCTCCGTATAGAGGCGGGTTTTCCGCTTTATGGCCACGAATTGAATGAGGATATGGACCCTCGTGAGGCGAATCTTTCAAAATTTATCGACCTCCAAAAGGAGTTTTTTGGTAAAGAGGCACTCCTATCGAGGGAACCTAAAAGAAAACTTAGAGGCCTTATGTTGGAACAGAGAAGGGTTGCCCAGCAAGGGTTCAAGGTATTTAAAGGGGATAACCTTGTAGGGGAGATTTCTAGCGGAACCTACTCACCCAATTTGGGAAAATCCATAGCCTTAGCTTTCCTCGATAGGGAGATAAAGTTGGGAGAGACGGTCGAGGTGGAAATTAGAGGTAAGCGTATACCGGCCAAGGTGGTTAAAAGCCGTTTTATAAGCAATGTGAGGAAAAAGGCTTAAAAATAGGAGTTATGTCCCTTTTTTTAAAAGCCCTTCGGGGGGAGCCGCTCGAGCGGTTTCCCGTTTGGCTGATGCGCCAGGCGGGCCGCTATATGCCTCAATATAGGGAATTAAGGAAGCGGGCTAAGGACTTTCTGGATTTTTGTTCCAATGTAGAGTTGGCGGTTGAGGTTACCCTTTTACCGGAAAAAGTTTTGGGTATAGATGCCCTAATCCTTTTTTCGGATATTTTGGTTCCTTTAAAACCTCTCGGGGTGGAGGTTAAATTCTCTCCCTTCGAAGGTCCTCTGTTGAAAGCTCCACCTTTAGATGAATGGAAAGAGTTTGACCCAAAAGGGGTTGGGTTTGTATTTGAGACCGTTAGGAGGGTGAAAAGGCGGAGCAACCTACCCTTAATAGGTTTTTCCGGCGCTCCTTTCACCTTGGGAGCCTATATATTGGAAGGAAAAACTTCAAAAGATTTCAAAGAGATTAGAAAACTCTTTTACAGTGATAGAAAAAGGTTCCACCTTTTGATGGAAAAACTTTCCCGAATGGTGGTCGAATATCTGTCAGCCCAAATAGAGGCGGGGGCAGATGCGGTTCAACTCTTTGATAGCTGGGCTTACGTTATGTCGCCCGAAATGTTTAAGGAATACACACCTCATCTAAAATTTATAGCAGATGGGCTTAAGGCAAGGTTTGATGTTCCTTTAATCTACTTTTTCCGCGGAAGCGGCTTTTTATATAAGGAAGCCTTTAAATTACCTTTCGATGCCTTTTCAATAGACTGGAGTCTTCCTATAGAGGTCGCTTTAAAGGAGTTATCCGGCAGAGCTGTTCAAGGTAATCTCGACCCGACTGTTTTATACGCTCCCGACGAGGTTATAAAAAACGAAGCAATTAAGCTTCTCCAAAAGGTTGCAAAAGATAGAAAAACCCTCTACGTGTTCAATCTTGGCCACGGTCTTGCACCCGATATGGAACTAAATAAGGTGAAACTTTTGGTGGATACGGTTAAAAATTTCTCCCTTTAGATGTTATCTCAAAAAGTAAGGATTCTCCTTTTGGCGGTCGCCCTTTTTGTATGGTTTCTAAACGGGCTTTACGCCATTTATGTCAACAAACTCCGTTTGGAACAGTATAAGCTTGTAAGGGAACTGAGGAAAATTAGAAAAGAAAACGACCGACTCTATTGGAAAATTTCCCAAACCCTCAACTTTAAAAGTGGGTTGGAATTTGCCCAAAAAACCGGTATGGTTGAAGTAAAACCTTATCGGGTAGCGAACTTTTACCCTTTTTTAAAGGGTAAACCTCTTATAGATTTCTACTACGCTTGGAAGGGTGATACTCCCTACAAAATAGCCCAAAAGTTGGGAGTTCCTTTAAAGGTTTTAATCAGATACAATCCCGCCCTAAGGTGGGGTTATGTAGTTCCTATGCAGAGAATTATTTATCCGGTTTCCTTCCCGGTTGTCGAAAATGGAAATGAAACTTCCAAAGGTTCTAAAGGAACAAAACAGAAAAAGGTTTCAAAGGAGACCCAAAAACTCCCTCAAAACTGAGTAGTTTTTTTTAAAGTCCTCTTTTGGGTCGTAGTTTCTAATAAATTTGTAGGAGGCCCAAATATGGTTAATTAAATCGGTAGCCCTAACGCTTTCGGTATCCTTATCCCTCTCGGCAAGTTCGCCGGCTATAGCGTGAAGGCTTACTCCCAAAATTAGGGCCTCCTTTATAGACATCTTTCCAACCAAAGCTCCCAATATACCGCTCAAAACGTCTCCGACACCACCCTTTGCCATTGCGGGTGTTCCTCTCACATTCACAAAAACTTCCCCTCCGGGGGTGGCTATTACGGTGCGCGCGGACTTTAAAACGAGATAGCAGTTATTTTCCTCCGCGAAGCGGCGCGCTACCTCTATCTGGTTGGTAATTATTTCTTTGCTGTAGAGGCCGGTAAGCCGTTGCATTTCCCCCACATGGGGTGTTAAAACGGCCGGGATCTCCCTTTTTTTGAGGAGCTCTTTGCCCTCTTTACCCATATCGGCAAGGTTGTTTATTCCGTCCGCATCTATTACCAAAGGGCGGTTCCAATTTTCCAAAAAGTCCGCAACAATGGTTTGACCTTCCTTATACCTTCCCATACCGGGTCCTAAAACTGCCGAGGTATACCTTTCAAAGTTCGGGTCGCTTTCTACAAAATCCCATATGTGGGGATGGAGAAAACCTTTTTCCATTTCGGGAAGGGGCATAGTCATCTCCTCTATTAGGGAGTTTTCCAAAATAGGGTCCAACGATTGGGAGGTTCCTACCGTAACGAGGCCGGCTCCCGCCTCGGTTGCCGCCTTTGCCGCCATAATAACCGCACCCGTCTTTCCGCTGCTTCCCCCGATGATTAAAACGTGTCCCTCGCGGTTTTTATAGGTGTAAGGTTCCCTTTGTGGAATAAGGTTTTTCAGATTTTGAATCTCTATGAGTTCGGTTTTTATCTCCTCCCCAAGGAGGTCGACCGGTATCGATATATCCCTTACGAGGACTTTGCCGCAATAGACCGCCGCAGGGTAAAGAACATGTCCATATTTGGGTAAAGCAAAGGTTACCGTAATGTCCGCTTTTACAACCGGCTCTATCACCTCCCCACTGTCGGCCGAAATTCCGCTGGGAATGTCGACTGCAACAACAGGTTTTTTGCTCTCATTAATCTTTTTAACAATATCGGCCCACCTACCTTTAATGGGTGGGGTGAAACCGGTTCCAAAAATAGCGTCGATAATAAGGTCGTATTCCTCCAAGGGTGGAAGTTCTTTAAAGAATTTAATCCCTATCTTGGAAGCTATTTGATACTGAACTCTGCAGTCGGGTTTTAGTTCATTCTCCTCGTAAGGTAAAAATACGTGAACCTCCCTTCGGTTGCGTATTTTTAAAATCCTACCGGCGGCTATACCGTCTCCTCCGTTGTTTCCTTTGCCGGCTACTACGAGGATTTTTTTAGCCTGCGGGAAGAATCTGATAACCGCATTGGCAACTCCGCGGGCTGCATTTTCCATTAATACTAAGGAAGGAATACCTATCTCATTGATGGTTTTCGAATCGAGATCCTGCATTTGGGATGCTTTAACGAGCTTCATCAAGTCTATTTATAACTCCCTTTCAATAAAGGAAATTCGGGTCGGGAAATCCTACAAAAACTAAACATACAACCAGCAATAAACAACCCTTCCATTTATTTCCACTTTGGGAGGATATTTCTCGCACTTTTTTTCATAATGGGGACATGCCAGCCTAAAGGGACAACCTTCATCTCTTAAAGTTTTAAATTCACCAATATCGTCTAAGAGGGTCCTTTTGTAAGGAGAATTTACCGGGATGCTTTTTAATAGATAATCTCCATAAGGGTGAAGAGGTTTTTTGGCAAACTCTCTTGTAGGAGAGATTTCCATAATCCTACCACCTAGTAAGAGTAAAATCCGGTCGGAAATATGGACGGCAATCCTAATATCGTGGGTAATAAAAACCATGGAGGTATTTTTTTTGAGTTCCTTAAATAGCTTCAAAATTTCATATTGAATAGAAAGGTCTAAAGCTGCTGTAGGCTCATCGGCTACTATAAGTAGAGGATTTAGTACCGTAGCTCTTGCAATTGCAACTCTCTGTTTTTGTCCTCCAGAGAGGAGGGAAGTTTTTTTATCCCAAAGATGTTTTTCGACCTTTGCCCATAAGAGGGCTTTTTCAACCAGTTCCTTTCTTTTTTGTTTGCTATATCCATGAACCAGCAGAGGTTCCTCTACAGCCTTCCAAACGGTGTAGCGCGGATTTAAGGAAGCAGCAGGATCCTGAAATATAGCTGAAACCTTCTTTGTATAATCGCGCCTGTATTTAAAAATATCCTTTCCTTTTAAGAGAGCCCGACCTTCGGTCGGGAAAATTAATCTCAAAATAACCTTTCCAATAGTGCTTTTTCCGCTACCGCTTTCTCCTAAAATTGCTAAAGTTTCTTTTTCCTCCAGGTGGAAGGAGACATTTCTTATTCCAAAAAAGTTTTTTTTAGAAAAGAAACCTCTTTGAAGGTAGGAAACCGAAACATTTTGAAATTCAAGTAACACTCCCATACTACTTAGCCATATCCAATCCTAAGCTTCCTATTAAAGAGAATGAAGAAACCAATATAACAACCTTCAAAAGGTTTTCAAAATTTCCAACCATAGTAGGGTAGATACCGAGGAGTAAAACTACAAGAAAGGATACTAACAAAGAAAGAAAAACGCTTGTTAAGAGTCTAAGTTGAATGAAGCCTAAAACGGTTTGTTTTTCCCACTGTTTTCTATTTCCATACCGGACGAAGATATTAGCAACCACCAGAACAAAAAGGTAAATAGCTAATGTATGAATTAAAGAAAGCTTTGTAGCTATAGTCCAAATCTCTTCACTTAGGGAAATTGTTAAGGCTACAACGGTAGCTCCGGCAAGCTCCTGGACGATATCTTCAAAATTTAATTTTTGTGGTTGGGTGTTTTTATTCAATTCTTTAAGCTCTTTTTCAAGTATTTTGACCTGTTCGGTGAGTTCCCTTATATCCCTATCAAGTTTTTTCAAATCTCTTTGCTCCTCCATTTGGCAAAAACTTTTCTTCTGTTCTCAATTAATTTATAAAGCAAAAAGGAAAAAATTCCCGAAGGGCTTTATTTTCAATCTAAAGAAGAAATTTCCGGCCAACCGAATACGCCAAAGGGCCAAAGGGCGGAGCTGAACCACGTATCGAGGACATCTTCGTCCCACTTAAGGTGGTAGCTTCCGCACTTTTGACACCTTAAGGGGATTAGGTATTTAACCTCCTCAACCAACTCGGGAATTATTTTGTATCTATCTCCCACCTTTTGGAGAAGCACCCTATTGTTTTTGCAACCTTCGCCGGTTGAGTGGGCTTCGAGCCATTCTTCCACCGCTTGGGGGCTTTCAAAAACTTCGGTCCTTTTAATGCCATTTAATACTTTTGTGTAAACGAACCTTAAAAGGTCTTCATTTTCTTTGTAAGCCCTATAAATGTCTTCGGCGGTAAATTCTTCACCTACAAAGTTGTTGTATCTAAGGAAGTAGACCGCATGGGGTGGAAATCCTACTATTACACTGTCGTTGGGGTTTTGCTTCAATATAGGCACCCTCGGGTAGGTTTTATCTATCAGTTCCCTAAGTAGGTTTTCATCTTTCAAAAAGTCCAACTCGCGGATAAAGACAAACCTTTCGTAAAACTCGGCGTTAGTCATTTCGGGGTGGACGAAGTTGGGTTGTTTTAGGTATTCGATAACATCCTCGGGTGAAAAGATTTGTTCCATCTTTTGGTTGGCGTAGATATTAAAGACCAACTTTTGGAGGTAATCGTCAAAGCTCCTCTCGCTGTAGACGTTTATATGTTCGCAACTTTCGCAGTACCAGACCGGAATACGGTGTCCCCACCAGATTTGTCTCGATATACACCAATCCCTCAGGTTGTAGAGCCAATGGAGGTAATGTTTTTTCCAAAATTCGGGGAAGAACTTAATAATATCTTTTTCAACAACTTCGGTGGCTGGCTTTCTCAGTCTCTCGTCGGAGGTTTTTACGAACCACTGCTCCGAAACCATCGGCTCTATAACGGTCTTACAGCGGTAGCAGTGGCCCACCGCGTGCTTTATATCCTCCTCCTTTTCCAAAAGTCCAAGCTCTTTGAGTTTTAAAACTATCTGCTCGCGCGCAACATACCGGTCGAGACCTTTGAAGGGTCCCGCGTTTTCGTTCATACAGGCCCTTTCGTCCATTACCGAAATCATCGGGAGGTTATGCCTTTTTCCTATTTCAAAGTCGTTGGGGTCGTGGGCCGGTGTAATTTTGACCGCACCAGTTCCGAAATCCATCTTCACATGTTCGTCAGCAACAATCGGTATTAGGTTGGAAACTTTATTTCCGTCGAGGTCGGTTCTCTCCCAATCTACCAGCGGAAGGCGGAGCCTTTTACCGATTAAATGTTTATAGCGTGGGTCGTCGGGGTGGACTGCAACCGCCGTATCCCCGAGCATCGTTTCGGGACGGGTGGTTGCAACGGTTATATACTCTCCCGTTTCCTTACCGCTTTCGTCAACTACCGGATAGCGTATGTACCAAAGCTTGCCCAGTTCCTCCTCGTATTCCACCTCGAGGTCCGATAGGGCGGTCCTATCTTTGGGACACCAGTTAACTATATACCTTCCGCGGTAGATTAAACCCTCCTCGTAAAGTTTGTGGAAATTTTCCCTTACCGCTCGGGAGAAACCTTCGTCCATAGTAAACCTTTCGCGGTTCCAATCCACACTTCCACCCAAAAATTGGAGCTGGGTTCTTATAGCGTTCCTCGAAACGGGAACCCACTCCCAAATCTTTTTGAGCATTCCCTCCCTACCGAGGTCGAAGCGGGTTTTATCCTCCTCCCAGAGTTTTCTTTCAACCACAAACTGGGTGGCTATACCCGCATGGTCGAAACCGGGCACCCAAACCACATCGTGCCCCTCCATCCTTTTGTAGCGGGCTATAACATCTTGAATTGTTATGTTCCAAGCATGACCCATATGGAGCGAACCGGTAACATTGGGCGGTGGCAAAACCATAGAGAACTTTCTCTCCTTTCTTGGGTTCTCTATATGGTAAAGTTCCTCTTTAAGCCAAAACTCTCTCCACTTTTTCTCTACCTCGTCGGGGTTGTAATGTTTGGGTAATTCCCTCTTTTCGGACATAAACAGAGTATTTTCCCGTATAAGGAGTCTTTTTAATCACCGTTAGAAGGCTATTCGGATAAATGGAAACAGGAATTTACAAAGTTGACAAAAGTAAAAATAGGTTTTGGATAGTAGCTATCGTCCTATAAATTTACATTTAGTAGAAAAACTACGGGCTAAAACCCTGTATCTATAAAGAGCGTAAACCCACCTGGAGCTTCGCATCTCTGATGCGCGGTAGTTCACTCAGCCTTCTAAAATTTTAAAAGCTTCCTCTGCGGTTTTTCCTTCATGTACAATGGCTTTCATAGCCTTTACCATCTTAGTTGGATCTTCAGCCTGAAAAACATTTCTTCCAATAGATAAACCGGCTCCGCCGGCTTTTACTGCCCCTTCAACCATTTTTAAAACATCAATAACACTTTTTGCTTTTGGACCCCCTGCTATTACAACAGGGATACCCGCACCTTCAACAACTTTTGCAAAAGTTTCCGGATCACCAGTATAGGGAACTTTTACAATATCGGCTCCAAGTTCGGCCCCCAAACGGGCACAGTGGGCTACTACTTTAGGGTCATATTGGTTTTCAATTTTGGGACCCCTTCCGTAAATCATCGCTAAAAGAGGAATTTGCCACTCTTCACAAGCTTTAGAAACTATACCGAAGTCCCTAAGCATTCCTCTTTCATCTTCCGCCCCTATATTTACGTGAATGGAAACCATGTCGGCACCAAGTTTTAATGCTTCTTCAACGGTTCCAACTAAAACTTTGTCGTTTTTATGGGGCGACCAATCGGTGGAGGCGGATATATGAACGATAAGGCCTATATTTTTTCTACCTTGGCCGAAAGCCAAACGGACGTTTCCTTTATGGATAACTACCGCGTCGGCTCCGCCTGCAGCAACCTTTTGAATAGCATCCCTAATATTGGTAATACCTTCTATAGGTCCCGAACTTACCCCGTGGTCCATCGGAACGATTATTACTTTTCCTGTTTCCGGATTTATTACATTGTTAAGTCTTATCTGTTTACCTACACCCATTTCGAACTAAAAACATTCTAAACCCTTCTTAAGGAGAAGAATAAAAATAAAAAGCTTTAAGAGGATTGTTCCTTTTGTTCCGGTCTCATTGCGGGAAAGAGGATAACCTCCCTTATAGAATTTACTCCGGCCAAAAGCATCGCAAGGCGGTCTATACCTATCCCTTCGCCTCCGGTGGGTGGCAGCCCGTATTCGAGGGCCCTTATAAAGTCGAGGTCCATCTCCATAGCTTCCTCGTCGCCCGCCTGCTTTTCTTTGAGCTGCTCCAAAAAGCGTTTGTACTGCTCCTCTGGGTCGTTTAGCTCGGTATAGGCGTTTCCTATCTCCATTTGACCGATAATTAGCTCGAACCTTTCAACAAGGTCGGGGTCCTCGCGGTGGGTTTTGGCCAGTGGCGATAGTATTTTAGGAAAATCTATAACAAATGTAGGTTGGATTAATTCCGGTTCCCCTACTTTTTCAAAGATTTTGTCTATAAGTTTGGCCCTCGTAAGGGTTTCCGCCTTTTTAACCTCCAACTCTTGGGCCAGTTTTACAAGCTCCTCTTTTGGAGCCCTTAGGAAGAAATCTTTACTTTTTCCCGTTTTTTCCTCCAGGAGGTCAAAGTATCTAACGACCCTAAAGGGAGGTTTTAGGTTGATTTTATGACCTTCGAAGGTAATTTCACTTTTACCTTCCAAAACGGTATTGATTAGGTGTTCGAAAAACCTTTCGGTGAATTTTATAAGGTCGTTGTAATCCCAGTAGGCGGCGTAAAACTCCATCATCGTAAACTCGGGGTTGTGGGTTGTATCCACACCCTCGTTTCGGAAGTTTTTACCTATTTCAAACACCTTGGGATAGCCGCCCACTATTAACCTCTTGAGGTAAAGTTCGGGCGCTATTCTGAGGTAGAGGTCCATATCGAGGTAGTTGTGGTGGGTTATAAAGGGTTTTGCGTTAGCACCGCTCGCTATCGGCTGCAAAATTGGGGTTTCAACTTCAAAGAAGCCGTTATCTACCATAAATTTCCGTATTTCCGCCGTAAGGCGGCTTCTCATTAAAAAAATCTTTCTCGCTTCAGGGTTGGCTATCAGGTCGAGATACCTTTGACGATAGCGAACCTCAACATCCTTTATACCGTGCCACTTTTCCGGCAACGGGTGGAGACATTTAGAGAGTATTTGAAGGTCTTCAACCTCGACCGTGAGTTCCCCCGTTTGGGTTCTAAAGAGTTTACCTTTTACCCCTACGATGTCGCCCAAATCTACAAACTCTTTAATGAATTTAAATTTTTCTTCTCCTACGAGGTCCTTTCTTATGTAGATTTGAAGTTTTCCAAGCAGGTCCTGAATGTGGCCAAAAATTGCCTTTCCCATAGGGCGCCAGGCCACCAAACGGCCGGCTACCGAGACCTCCTCATTTTTGGGGTCAAAATCGTAGGTTTTCTTTATTTCCGCTATGGTAATGTCGGGCTCCTCATCGGTAAGGACCGCATCCATTAGGGTGAGCTTTCCTTCGTGTCTTACAAGTCTACCTTTAAAGGTGTAGGTTTCATTGGGTTTTATTTCACTTTCGTCGGTTATAGCCAATATTTCCAAACCGCTTTCGTCGGTGAGCCTTAAAAGTTTCCTACCCTCGTAGTTGGAAACCCTTTTTACCTTTGCGCGGATAACAATTTCTTCCCCTTCGGGGTCCCTTTCGTATTTTTCCCTTATTTGGTATATTTCGTGGGTAGTTTGAAACTTATGCGGGTAAGGATTTATACCTAACTCTATCAACTTTTGGAGTTTTTCTTTTCTGACCTGCTCTTCCATCGGAAGGTTTTAAATTTTAAATCCTTTGGAAAATCTATTCTTTTTTCAAAAATTACCGTTTAAGTCTTTTATAAAAATTTAGTTGACCGCCCGTGGGTGGTTAGTCTGTAAATCTTCTATAAAAATAACTATAGTCCTGCTATGAAACTTTTTAGACAACTTGCGGTTAATGTGGAACAGCTTTACGTTAAAAAAGAAGGAAAAACTATCCTGGAGGATATAAACCTTAAAGTCTACGAAGGGGAAATTGTAGCTGTTGTTGGTCCCAATGGAGGTGGAAAAACTACCTTTTTAAAAACTCTGTTAGGTCTTGTTAAACCTACCGCCGGAAGGATAGAAATTTTTAATTTCCCGCCGAGGGAAGCGGTTAAAAGGCACCTAATAGGGTATATTCCCCAAAGGGTAAACTTCAAAAGGGACAGTTGCCTTTCCGCACTAGATGTAGTCCTTTTAGGAATGTATCATTTGAAACTTCCTAAGGAGGAAAAAGTTAAAAGGGCCTTAGAGAGTTTAAAACTTTTTGGTGTGGACCATTTGAAGGATAGAAGATTTTCCGACCTTTCGGGGGGACAGCAACAGAGGGTAAACCTCGCAAGGGTCGTTGCAGCCGAACCTAAACTCCTTTTATTGGACGAACCTACAACCGGTATAGACTTTAGCGGTCAACAAACATTCTATGAGCAGATAAAAAAACTTAGAGATAAAAAAGGTTTTACTGTCATAATGGTCACCCACGATGTGGGAGTAGTTTGGAGATATGTTGATAAGGCTGTATGTATAAATAGAAAACTGCACTACCACGGTGAACCGCAGGCTATTTTAAGACCGGAAATTTTGAAGTTGGTTTATGGAACGGAAATGGTTCCTCTATACCATAAACATTAAACAAAAAGGGAAAAATTTATTGAGTTTCTCCCTGTAGTTGTTTTTCCCTAAGTATGGTTAGAACCCTTGCAATGTTCCTTTTAGTGGTTCTAATAGCCATAGGATTTTCCAAAGCTCCCTCAACCTGTTGTTTAATTCTCAATTTCATCAATAGGAGTTTTAAATCTTTAAGTTTCGTTTGGAGGTCCTTTATAGAAAGTTTCCTTAACTCTTTAGGGTCCAACTTTTCCACCTTCATTACTTTTTACCCTCCTTTTCGAGAACTTCGGGAGCCACTACAAGGCGGGTCTTAACGGGTAATTTGGAATCGGCCAATCTCCAAGCCTCTTGGGCCACTTCCAAAGGAACGCCGGTGAATTCAAACAAAATTCTTCCGGGCTTAATTCTGGCTACCCAGAATTCGGGGTCACCTTTACCTCCACCCATACGGACCTCATTGGGCTTTTTGGTATAGGGAATATCGGGGAATACCCTTATCCAGATTTTTGCACCCTTTTTGAGGGACCTAACGAGGGTAACCCTTACGGCCTCTATCTGCCTTTGGGTCATATAGAACCTATCGAGGGCTTGAATTCCATATTCACCAAAGGCGAGTTTGTTACCCCTATATGCGAACCCTTTATGGGAACCTCTTCTTTGCTTTCTCCATTTTACCTTTCTCGGTTGCAAAAACATTTTTCTACCTCCGAAGGGTTAAAAGTTTAAAAAGGAAAAACTTTATTGGAGACCTTTCAAAAGGTCCTCTTCGATTTTCTTAATTACTTCCTCTTTACCGCCTTTGAGAATGTCACCTTTATAAATCCAAACCTTAACTCCGAGAACACCCCATTTGGTGTAGGCGCGGGCATAGCCATAGTCGATATCGGCCCTTAAAGTTTGGAGGGGCATTCTTCCTCTGAGAATCCACTCCTTCCTTGCGAGCTCCGCTCCGTTAATCCTTCCTTTTACTTGAACCTTTACTCCCTTGGCGCCGGCTTTCATTGCGAGGTCGATAGCCCTTTTCATAGCCCTTCTGTGGG
>JALSNH010000094.1 GCA_026987085.1 Aquificota bacterium
ACCTTTTAAAGGTAAAAGGTGTAGGAAACGAAACGGCCGATGTTATTCTCCTATACGCCTATAACCAACCACAGTTTGTGGTGGATAAATACACCTTAAGGTGGATAGAAAGGTTCTACGGTTTGAGGTTGGATTACATTTCCGCCAAAAGGTTTTTTGAGGGAAGTCTTCCTAAAAATGTTCCGGTTTATAAAGAGTTCCACGCTTTGATAGATGAATTGGCCAAAAACTTTTGCCTTAAGAGGGAACCTAAATGCGAAATTTGTCCTTTAAAAGGGATTTGTAAAAGGGAGAACCTTTAGAAGGAAAAGAGAGAGGTAAAGGTTTGGGTAGTTTGGACTATAGGACTTACCCAAATGCCGAAAATGATAGTTAAAACTGCCAGCAACCCAATAGCGGCGGTGGGAACTATAAAGCTTTTGTCGGAAGGTTTGGCTACATTTCGGGGTTCTTCAAGATACATCTCCTTAATAATCCATAGGTAGTAGGCAACCGCAAAGGCGGAGTTGAGTAGACCGATAAATGCCAGCCATGCCATATGGGCATCAACCGCCGCCTGGAAGAGGTAAACCTTTGCTATAAAACCTGCTGTAGGAGGAACACCCGCCAACGAAAGGAGTAATATGGTGAATACAAATGCCATAAATGGGTTAACCTTTCCAAAACCTCTAAGTTGTTCACGGGTTTGAATTCCGTAGTAGTAAATAAGCAGGGTAACTATAAGGAATGCTCCAGCTTTCATAAGGATATAAGCCACCGCTTGGTAAACGATACCGGTTATAGCTAAGGAGGATGCGGCGGCTGCAAAGCCCACAAGAATATAACCGGCGTGGGCTATGGAGGAGTAGGCTAAAATCCTTGCTACGCTCTGCTGGGCCAAAGCGAGCAGATTACCGACGGTCATAGTTATCACGGCCAATATAGCCAGTAGGATAGTCCAATCTTCCTTTTGGAATTGGAAAGCTTCAAAAAAGATACGAATTACGGGAATAGCAACCGCACTTTTGGTTATACCGGCCAAGTATGCGGCAACCGAAGCGGGGGCTCCGGTATAAACGTCGGGTGCGTAAAAGTGGTAGGGAGCAAAGGACATTTTGAAACCGATGGCGGAAAGTATTGCTATGAAACCTAAGGCGAAAAATAGAGTTTCCAATCCGTGCGAAGAGAGGAACTTATTTACACCTGAAAAGGTAAAGGTTCCGGTTATAGCGTAAATAACAAGGATTCCCAATAAGAAAAATCCCGTTGAAAGTGCACCGTTAAAGAAATATTTGGTTGCCGCTTCGGCGGTAATGATATTTAGCCTTGCCATTATGAGGTAGTAGGAAGGAATGGTCATAAGTTCCATAGCAACGAGGAGGGAAACAAAGTTATTGGCGTATAGGGTAAGAACGGCACCGGAGAGGGATATAGCAAAAACTCCTAAGATTTCGGCAAGGTTATCGACCTCTTTGAGGGTATGGTAAATCGTAATGAGAACCACCGCACCGGTGAACCAAACGAAAAGTGTTAATAAGATACTAACGGGGTCTGTTGTAAAAAGGTTCGGATATAGTGGATGACCATGGTTTATACCGTAAAGGAAGAAAAAGCCGGCCAGCAGAAAGTCGAGCATAAAGAAGTTTAAAAGCCACTCTTTGGAGAGCCTAAATAAGTTTTGAATAATGGGAACGAGCAAACCGCCCAGCGCCAACGTTATTATTCCGCTCAAAATTATGCAGTTCATACCTTAACCTCCCAACACTTTTCCAAGGGTTTGGGCGTAGCTGTTGATAAAGGCAAAGAGGATTCCAGGGAATATGCCGAGTAGAACAAAAAGGGCTACATAAGCCATCAACGGCAACCTTTCAACTAAAGGTAGCGGGTGGGGATGCAGTTTTTCAACCAAACCGGAAATTTCGCTATGCAACATCCTTTTAATAGCCCAGAAGAAGAATCCGGCTGTTAGCACTGCGGAGAATGGTAGAGCCAAAGCGATTACACCAAATTTATCGTAAGCCGCAAAAATGGCGGTAACCTCTCCGATAAAGCCGGCGGTTCCAGGAAATCCTAAAGCTCCCAAAGCTCCAAGCATATAAAGAACACCGATAAATGGAAACTTCCTCATTAGACCGCCACCAATTTCGGAGATGTACCAGGTTCCGGTAATGTGGTGGATATATCCAGCAACCATAAACATTAGGGAGATAATGAGAGCGTGGGCTACCATTTCGTAGATTGCCGCACTAATACCGGCGGCCGATAAGGTTGCCAAAGCTACCAAAACGAGACCCATGTGGTTTATCGAAGAGTAGGCAACCATTCTCTTAACGTGGTCCTCATAGAGAGCTTTAAAGGCTGCATGGAATACGGTTAAAAGGCCGATAGCGAGCATTAGGTAGATAAAGTGTTTGGAAGCCTCAGGGAAGAGTTCGATGTTCCAACGTAAAAGACCGTAGGCTCCCATCTTAAGTAGCAATCCGGCAAGGATTACCGATATGGGAGAGGGAGCCTGAACGTGGGCATCGGGCAACCATGTATGGAAGGGAACAACGGGCATTTTAACGATATAACCGACAAAGGCCAGAGCCCAGATAATCTTTTGCCATTCGAGGGGTAAACCGGAATTTTTAATAGCTATAAAGTCAAAGTGGCCGGTTTTAACGAAAATTATCAAAATCGCAAGGAAGATAAATATCGAAGCTAAGTGGGTGTAGAGGAAGAATTTAACAGCGGCATAAATTCTGTTTTCCGCCCCCCATATTCCTATATGGAAGAACATCGGAACGAGGGTGAATTCCCAAAAGATGAAGAACCATAAGTAGTTTAGAGATGCAAAAACACCGACCATAGCGCCAAGAAAGACCAGAATTAGGAAGAAGTATGCTCCCGGCCTCTCAACGTTCCAAGAAGATAGAGTTACCAAAATGGTGATGATTCCAGTTAAAACTATAAGGGCTATCGATAAAGCATCCACTCCCAGATGGAGGTTAAAATCCCACTGGGGCAATATCGGATAAAACTCTTGGAATGCAAAACCTTGTCCGGGATAGTTAAGCCATAGAATGGCTCCTATAAGGGTTACAAAAATTCCCGCCGCAAGGGAGAAATATTTTGCCTGTCTATCTAAGAAGTAAGCAAAGGGTGCCAAAAGAACGGGCAACAAAATAGAAGCGAGCAACATTTTTTCTTCCTCCTTAGAGTATTACGAGATAGAGGTAATAGAGAACAATTGCTCCACCGGCAAAAATAGTTAGATAGTGAATAAGGTTTCCTGTTTGAATAACCCTTGCTTTTTCCCAAGCTTTTAGGGCTACTTTTGCTACTCCGTTTACGATGTAGTCGTAAACATTTCTGTCAATCCAATGGGCGAGCCAGGATAGGAAGTTGACCACGAAGTTTTTGGATAGCCATTTGAGTATAAAGTCGACAAAGAAGGCGTTGTAGAAAGTTTTGTTCAGAGTTGCTAGGATAGGGTCCTTTAATAGTTCTTCGGTATTGATAAGACGTTTGTAGTAGATAGCCCACGAAATTAGGAACGAAACCGCCATTAGGGAGAAGACCAATATGGTTAATCCCCAATCGTGGGGTATATGGGCATGTTCCTCTATAAGGTGAACAATCGGTTTGTGGAATAACCCTATAAGGAATGTTAAAGTTGCAAGGACCACCAGAGGTATTAGCATTACGGGATAAGCTTCCCTTGCATGGCGAGCTTTTTCGTTAGGTTCACCGGTAAAGAGTTGGAACCATAGCCTGAAACCGTAGTAGATGGTTAAAACCGCTGCGGTTAAAACGAAGGCAAACACTATAGGGTCGCCGCTATCTTTAGCTTCGTGAACAATCCACTCTTTGGAGAAGAAACCGCTCA
>JALSNH010000095.1 GCA_026987085.1 Aquificota bacterium
AAAGGTGAGAAGTAAAAAAGGTTCAACCGAAAAGGTATTGATTCTTACCGAGAAACCTTCACAGGCTTTGGATTTTGTAAAAGCCCTAAAAAGGTGTAAAAAGTACAGCGGTTATTATGAATGTGGAGAATACATAATCACCTGGGCGTTAGGTCATCTGTTTCAAATAGATGACAGCATAGCTCCCAAAAAGTGGAGCTTAAGTTCGTTGCCCATTTTTCCTAATCAGTTTTACTTAAAACTTAAATACGGGGCGGGAAAGCAGTTCAGAGTTATTAAAAATCTTTCCAAGAAAGTTAATAAGGTAATCGTGGCTACCGACCCCGGAAGGGAGGGAGAGCTTATAGCGAGAGAAATCCTCCAAATGGCCGGTTGGAAAAATTGGGAAAACACCTACAGGTTTTGGACATCGGAAGCCTTAACTCCCGAGGTGGTAAAAAAGGCGTTAAAAAACCTTAAAAAGGCTAATGATTTTGATAGTCTCTATTACAGTGCCTTGGCAAGACAACACTCCGATTGGATAGTGGGGATAAATCTTACCCGTCTTGTGAGTTTAAAATCCTCCGACCGTTCGGTGTGGAGTGTTGGAAGGGTCCAGACACCTACCTTAAAACTTATTGTTCAAAGGGAGGAGGAAATTCAAAATTTCCAACCTGAGAAATATTTTGTTATCAAGGCATCTTTTGAAGTTCAAAACTTTTTATATGAGGCCTTCCTCTTAAAGGAAAAGCCCAATTATATAGGCAACTAAAGGTTTGGAAAATTTCTCCTGGATTTAGCCTGAAGATTTTCTATAAGTTTGCAAAGTTTTCAATATTTCATTGGAAATTTAATACACTTAACTTATAAGGGGGTTTATATCGATGAAAATATTGCTTGTAACCTTTGACAAACAGATGGAGAATAAGGTTAGAGAACTCCTCAAAGGTTATCAAATAATTAGTGCAAAAAATGGTGAAGAAGCACTGCTTCTAAATATCGATGGTGGTGTTGATTTAGTAATATATGATGCCTTGGCAGGCGGTATAGCTGAAGATGATATTAACAGGCTTTACGATGAAGGTTTTAAAGAGGTCCCTTACATTATCTTAATGGATGACCTATTCCCTATTGAGCCTTCGAATTTAAAGCCCAAGCTAAAGCAAATAATTTCTAGGGAGGTGGATATAAACAAACTTCCCGAGATAGTTAATGAAATGCTTTCCAAAAAAGAGAGTGTGTCGGAGGAAAAACCTTCCGAAGCGGCTGAAACAGAAGAAATTCCTAAAGAGGAAACCTTATCCTGGGAAAAAATGTCTAAATTGGAGGAAACCTCTCAGGAAGAGAAGAAAGAAGAAATTTCTATCAAAACTACCGCTTTAGAATCTTCGAAAACTGCAAATCTATCTGCTAAAAAAAGATGTTTGTTAGTTTCCTTTGATATACCTTTGGTAGAAAAAATAGAAGATTTAATAAAAGATAAGTGTGAGATTGTAAAAGCAAGAAGCGCTAAACAAGCTTTAAAAAATTTCAAAGATCAGATATTTGATATTATTATTTTCGACACTATTTCCGGTGTTTTTGCGGAAAAAGGAGTTAAAGATTTATACAATAATGATAATTTTAAAGATAGCCTTTATATTATACTGTTAGATGAATTTATGCCTATAGATATAGAGAAGTTGCCTGTTAAAAATTTGAGAGCCATTAAAAGGGAAAGTGAATTAAACCTTCTTCCCGAAATAGTTGAAAAGGCTCCCTCTATTACGGCTTCTAAAGTGCTTGAAGAACTGGTGCATCAAGAGAAGGAAAAAATATCTGTTCCCGAAACGGTTGAAGAGAAGGAAGAATTACCCAAAAAGGAAGAAACTTTTGAACCTGTTAAGGAGGAATCTGTTTTTCAACCTACCGAGGATAAGATTGTAAAAGAAGTTCCCGTAGAAGTTGCCAAAACGGAAGTCGAAAAAGAAACTCTTAAAGAGGAAAATACCAAAGAAAGAATTGAAGGGGTATCCCAAGCAACTATTTCGGAAGATGAAATAGAAAAAATAGTTGAAAGCAAACTGAATGAAAGAGTTGTTCCTTTAATAGAGGATTTAATAAATTCTAAATTAAACGATAACTACATCAAGACTTTAATAGCCGAAATTATTACCGATAAGTTGGGTGAGGAAGTTATTAAAGAGATTATTAGAGAAATTGCGGAACCACTTGTAAAGGAAGTTTTAGACTCCCTACTTTCGGATTGATTTCCTTTACTTACCTTTTAAAGGTGTCCGTTTTTAATAAGGCCTAGAAAAAGTATTGAAAATCTAAAAGGGAATAAAGAGGTTTAAGCTAAATATCGATAGATAATCCAGGTTTGAATTAGATTAAAGATATTGTTCAAAGTCCAGTAGAGAACAAGTCCTGCCGGGAAAGTTGCAAAGAGGAATGTAAAGACTAAAGCCATCAAATACATCATCTTGTTCTGCTGTTGGTTGGCGGAGGGGGTAATGAAGGTTTGGGCAATCATTGTGAGACCCATCAACACGGGAAGGATAAAGTAGGGGTCTTTATCCGCCAAGGAAGGTATCCAAAGAAATCTTTCCAACGCAAGGTCGGGTGTAACTATCAAAACCTTATAGAGGGCAAAGAATATAGGAATCTGAATAAGTATCGGTAAACATCCACCAAAGGGGTTAAAACCGACCTCCTTGTAAAGTTTAAGCATCTCCTGCTGGAGCTTTTGCGGGTCGTTGGCGTATTTTTTACGAAGTTCCTCCAATTTGGGAGCAAGCTCTTGCATCTTTTTCATCGAACGGGTGGAACTAATGGAGAGGGGGAAGAAGATGAGTCTTATAAGGAGGGTGAGGATAAAGATGGCCGCTACCCAGCTGTGGGTGAATTTGTAGAAGGTGTAGAGGACCAAAAACATCGGATAGGCCAGCCAGTGGAGAACTCCAAAATCAATAGCTTCAACGAAGTTAACCTGCTTTAGTAGTTCATATTCTTTGGGGCCTATTAGGAAGGTTATGGTAGCCTCCGGCTTTATTTTTATAGCGGTTGCTGAGGTGTAAAAAGTCTTTCCCTTTTCAAGGTAAGAAACCCTAAATAGAACCGCCGTGTGGGTGTTGTAATTAGCCGCCTTTATAAAGTAGCGACCTTCCTCACCGCTCCAAATAAAGTCACCGTGAATAGTTTGGGGCGACCTAATATCGTCGATATTTATTCTCAAAACTTGACCGTCGGAGGTTTTGAATATGGGACCTATATGGGTATAGAAAGCCTTTTCTTTGGGTGTCATTCCGAGGTAGAGGTAGGGTTTTTCAACTCCCTTTAAGGAGATTTCCACCTTTGATAGATAACCTTCTTTGGTAAATACGAATTTCTTAACAACCTTTATTTGGTTTTTATCTAGAGAACAAACAACTTCGGTTCCCTCTTTTGTACAGTTATACCTGGAAAAGTTCAAAATCTTTGTAGTTTTCCAATCGGGGGTCAGAATTTCGAGCGGGTAGATATTGTAAGCTCTTTCGTAGTCCTCTATAAGCTGTTTTTTAAACCTTTTGTCGTAGGCGTAGACAATTTTTGCTCCCTCTTGGGCGATTTTGATATCCAAATCTTTAAGGTTTAATTCCACGAAGTGGCTCGGTTTTAACTTCTCCCTATCGGAACCGAGATAGAGGTTAACTTCGGCGGTGGTTGTAGGTTGAACCGTTTTTACAGCGGGGTTGGTTTGATTATTTGTCTGTTGAACCTGGTTAAGCTGCTTTGAGGCAAAAAAGTAGTCGTAAGCTATAAAGGCGCCAAAGGCAATTACCAAAAATAGGAGATACCTTTTCCAGTCAAAGTTTTCCATTTTTTTCTCCTCCTAAGGGTTTTTAAAAGTTGGAAACCTGAAAATGGAAAAAAGGCATTTTAAATAAAGACCGCATTGACGGATTTGAAAAGACCGAAAATCCTTCTCCAAAAGGAGACCTTTTTCCCTTTCTCAGTTTCTTTTTTAGATTGCTCTTGGGGAGGTTGTTCCTCTTTTGGTTTCGGTTTTTCCATTATTATCTCGTCAATGTAGTCATCTAAGATTATTACCTCATCTGCAACGGCCCTTAGTAAGGGTGAGCTGTTCCTTTTAAAGGTTGCGTTTATTACCCTCTTTCCGAGGTCCTGAACCGTTTCGACGGTATAACAGTAGTCACTATCGCCACTTACGAGTATTGCGGTGTCGTAGGCGTCCCTAAAGGCCATGGCAAGCATATCGGTGGCGAGCATAATGTCGACCTCTTTTTCCATCCACTCGCCCGTAGCAAGTTTCCGCAGATTGGCCATACGGGGTTTTATTCCCATATTTTTGAGTTCGTTGATAAATTTCCGTTGCCTTAAAAGGCTATCCCACTCGGGGGTATCCTTTTCTACATCCTCCGTCCGAGGCATGGCGGAATAGTAGTAAGCCCTTATAAAGTATCTATCTTTGGCCAAAAATTTAACCAACTTGCTGTAGTCGATTTTTATATTTAGGGCCTTAATGGCGTGAAAAATATTGGACCCGTCTATGAAAATTATTACTCTCTCTTTCACCATCATGGTTAAAAACTCCAAAAAACCGAACAAAGTTCGGCAAAATACGAAAGAATTAAAGTTTACTAGGATTTTCCAGTGAACTACCCTTAATTATGAATACCTTATCACCGTAGGCGGATTGTACAAACCGCATCATAGTTAATTTTTCTTAAAGGGGTGGAACTTTAAGGGTTGCTGTTTTTAATCCTTCTCGGGATTTAAAAATCTTTTCAAAACCACTTTTAAAGTCTTAAACTCAACTATTTTTAACTTTTGGAGGTTTTAAATGAAAGAAATTAAACTCGACCTCAAACAGATTTTTGAAAAAGAAAAACAACCCTTTTTTAGGGCTGAATATGAAATAGACCCGGCCGATTTAGGTGTTCCGGCGGATATAGGTGAGGTAAAAGAACCTATAAAGGTGGATGTTTATATAGTAAAAAACCCGCAAGGGGAAGGGTATAAAGTTATCTACAACATTAAAGGAAATATAGATTTAACCTGTTCACGCTGTTTGGAAGTGTTTTCAAAGGACCTTTCGGGAGAACATACGGTTATAGCTCAAAGAGGTTATAACGAAAGGGAACACCTGCGGGAGAGCGATTTAAATACCGTTTCCCTTGAAGGGGATACTTTAAATTTAACAGAACTGGTAAGGGAACAAATAATCCTCGACGTTCCTTATAAACCTCTCTGCCATCCGGAGTGTGGCGGTATAAAAACCGAAGAAAATAAAGGAACGGTTGCAGGACCTTTTGCTCAGTTGGAAAAGCTTTTAAAAGGTAGAAAGTAAACTTTCGAGGTCAAAGGAAAAGTGGACTTTTCTATAAAATTCCCGCTCCGCGGGATGGTCCTCTCTAAAGTGGGTTCCTCTACTTTCTTTTCTCTTTAGGGCTCCCAGGGTTATAGCTTTTGCTACCAAGGTTAGGTCAAATAGTTTTAAAGCCTCTATATTGTTGGATACTAAAGGTTCTAAAACCTCAAGCAGAGTATTGAAAATTTTCAGAGCCTCTTTAAGTTCTTTTTCTTTTCTTACGATTCCTACATAGTTCCACAAGGTGGACCTTATGAGGTTTAACTTTTCGTCCCAATTAAAGGGTAGTTTTAATTCCAACTCTCCTTTAGGAGGTTTTATATCGGTAAATTTCGCAAAAGGAAGTTTTAAAACCAAATCGTCCGCCGTTCGTAAACCAAAAGCTACAGCCTCAAGTAAGGAATTTGAGGCCAAACGGTTCGCTCCGTGAAGGCCGGTATTGGCGCACTCTCCTACCGCATAAAGATTATCGATACAAGTTTTCCCATCGAGGTCGGTAGCTATTCCGCCTATAAAATAGTGGGCGGCCGGTTCGACCGGCACAGGTTCCCTGTAAGGGTCAAAACCTTCTTCCCTTAATAGGTTGTATACTTGGGGAAATTTCTCCTCAAGGGTTTTTCCTTTTTTGACCAACGGACGGAGGTCAAGGTAAACTTTCCTGCCCTTTTTGAGTTGGTTGAATATAGCTCGGGCAACCTCATCGCGGGGACCAAGTTCGTTAACAAATCTCCTACCTTGGGAGTCTATTAATAGGGCTCCTTCTCCTCTTAGAGCTTCGGTTAAAAGCTTGCCGGTATTTTTTAAAACGGTCGGATGGAATTGAACAAATTCACAATCTCTTAAAAAACAACCCGCCCGAAGGGCGGCTCCCAATAGATTACCTCCTATATGGTGGTTTGAGGTTTTGGAATAGAGCCCGGCCGCACCTCCGCTAGCCAAAATAAGAAATTTTGTCTTTACAAAGGTAAAACCTTTATTGGTAAAAACTAAAGCTCCTCCTACCCTACCGTCGGCCGTATATATTTCCAAAAGTTCTCCTTTTAGAAGGGGAATTTTTAAATACTCCACCCTTTGGGTGAGGGTTTCGTATATAGCCCTTCCTGTGTAGTCTTTTACTTTCAAAATTCTCCTCTTTGAGTGGGCTGCTTCTAGGGCGAGTTCCCAAAATTGTTCATTTCTATCAAAAGGAACCCCCCATTGGAGGAGTTTGGAAATTACACTCCTACCGCTGGATACGACCGTTTTAACAACCTCTCCGTCGTTTATAATGCGGCCTGCCCTCAAGGTATCCAAGTAGTGAAGGTAAGGGCTATCATCGTCGGAAATGGCTGCCGCTATACCTCCTTGCGCCAAAGGACTTGAACCTTCTCCTTTGCTAACAAGCAAAATCTTCGCGTCGGGAGCCTTTTCCTTAACGGCCAGTGCTACAGTCAAACCGGCTATTCCGCTTCCCACTATGAGAATATCGGTTTCTATCTCTTCGTGCCGATGAGGAAGTCTCAATTGCATTCTCTCTCTATTGTAGTAATTGGTCGTCAGCTTCGGCTTAAGCGGTTTTAAATTGTTTAAAGATGGAGTTGGTTAGGGAACTTAGTGACTATAGGCAATTAAAAGCTGAGATAGAAAATTTGAAAAAGGAGAAAAGGGCAGTTATATTGGCTCATTATTATCAACGTCCCGAGATTCAAGACATTGCCGATTTTGTTGGTGATAGCCTCGATTTGGCGCGGAGAGCCACCGAGGTGGAAGCTGACATTATAGTCTTTTGCGGCGTCCACTTTATGGGAGAAACGGCAAAAATTCTAAATCCGGATAAGAAGGTTTTACTACCGGAACCTAAGGCCGGCTGCGCTATGGCCGATATGGCCACCAAGAAAGAGGTTCTGAAATTAAAGGAAAAATATCCAAACGCTTGGGTAGTTTCCTATGTAAACACAACGGCCGAAGTGAAAACTGTAAGCGATGTATGCTGCACCTCCGCTAACGCTGTAAAAATTATCGAAAAGGTTCCTTCGGAAGAGGTTATATTTGTCCCGGATAAAGGTCTTGCTTACCATGTTTCCAAAAAAGTTAAAGGTAAGAGGATTATTCCCTTTGAAGGGTTTTGCCCCGACCATTACCTATTTACGGAAGGTATGTTGGAAACTTTAAAGCAAAGGTATCCCGATGCGCCGGTAGGAGTTCACCCGGAAACTCCCCCTTCGGTTCAGGATAGGGCGGATTTTGTAGGTTCAACATCCCAACTGCTTAAATGGGCTACCGACCCTAGCTTGGAAGCGAGGGAGATTATTGTTATTACCGAGATAGGTCTCAAATATCAAATGGAGAAGAAAAACCCCAACAGGAAGTATATCTTTCCAACACCGGAGGAAGGTGTCGGTTATCTTCTTTGTTCCCAAATGAAGGCTATAACTTTGGAAAAGGTCTACGAAACTCTAAAGGAGGAAAAAAACGAAATCGAGCTCCCACAGGAGATTGTAAAAAAGGCGAAAAAACCTATAGAGCTGATGCTCGAATGGTCCACCTAATTTCCTTTTTCAACTAACTTTTTTGCGGTTTGATATCCTTTTTCTATACACTTTGCAAGGGAACTCCCGCCCACAAAGTTGGAAATTATTTCCACACCGGGATATCGTTTTTTAAACTCCTCCAAGGTTTGGTAAATCTTTCCATAACCGACGGTGTATTGGGGTATCGACCTTTTCCAAAGTCGGAGCCTTTGAAACTTTGGTTCTCCCAACTTGGGAAAAACTTTTTTAAGTTCCCCTACAGCAGTTTTTAAAATTTCATCCTCCGAAAGGTTGCAGATATCTTTTTGGGTTTCCCCGCAAAGGAATACGGAGAAACAATCTTCCTCTCCTGGGCATCTATTTGGAAATAGGGAACTTACAAATATGGCTCCCAAAATTTTTAATCCCTCCTCTTTGGGAACGAGAAAGCCAAAACCATCAACTCCAACTTTTGGAAAACTTAAAGATGCCACCGCAAGTGGAGGATAGATAATCTCATTGAGAACCTCTATAGGGGGAAAGAGTTTTTTCAAAATCTCCGCCGTTTGGTCTGCTGGAACGGTTAAAACCACATTTTTAGTTTCGTAGGAACCGCACTTGCTAAGCACTTTATAGGTTCCCATTTGGGTTCTTTCTATAGAAAGAACCTTGCAATTTAACTGTTTTTCAGAGCTTTTTAGAGCCAGAACTTCCGTTAATGATGATAAACCTCCTTTAAAGGAGATTAATTCCCCCTTCGGGGCTACCCTTTTTTCTTTTAAAAAGGCTTTGAGTAGTGAACCGTATCGCTGTTCCATCTCCCACAGTTTTGGAAAGGCGTAGCGAACGCTCAACCTTTCCGCATCGCCGGCGTATATACCCGAAACAAAGGGTTGGACAAAGTAGCGTAAAAACTCCTCTCCAAAATGGCGGCGAGCAAAATTGGCAACACTTTCGTCCTCTTTTGGTGGAGGTTTTACAAAAAGTTCCTTAAAAAGGAGCAGTTTCGATTTCAAACCTATAAGGGGAGTCCTAAAAAATTCCCACGGCTTGAGGGGTATAGGAATAAGCTTTCCATTTTTGTAAATATACCTCTTCTCCGAAGAGGGGGAGGTTTTTTCAACTTCCACCTTTAGGTCTTCTATAAGTTTCCAAACCGCTTCGTTGTTTGCAAGAATGGTTTGGGGACCCTCTTCAAAAAGGTAGCTACCCTTTTTAAGAGTTTTTATATTCCCACCCAACCTGTCGGAAGCTTCCAAAAGCAAAGTTTTTTTTCCATAAAGATTGAGGTAAAAGGCGGTAGTTAAACCTGTAATACCGCCCCCTATGACTATCACATCGAAGGTCATTAAAAGTTAGACTAACTCTGCAAAATTTGTTTAAAACGGCTATGCTTTTGAAGGTAGTCCTTCCCAACGGAAAGAGCTCCCTTTACCGAACTATGGAGGAACCCGAATTTAACCCGTTAGGATATAGGGTTTTAATTCCTCTAAAAAGTGGAAAAGGAGCCACCGGCATAGTTGTAAAAATCTATCCCGATAACGGAGAAGGAGACCTGCCCTATATAGATAGCTTTCCCGACAAATATCCGGTAATAAATCCGCCCGTTATAGAACTCTTAAAGGAGCTTCTTCTCGAGTATTTAACCACTTTGGGTGAGAGCATTTTTAGCCTCCTTCCGCCGTGGGCAGATTGGTATCAGGAAACTTTTGTTGTTGCCGTTGATAAAAACCCTGTGGGGGTTCCCAAAAGTGTAAAGCTCCTTTTTGAGGAACTGAAAAGGAAAGGAAAAATTCCCTATGAGAAATTTGTTAAAAAGTTCGACCCCAATGTAGTTAAACTTTTGGAAAAGCACCACCTTATAAGGTTTGAAACAAGGTGGGTTGCTCCTAAGGTGGAAGAGGAATTTTACCATTTGAAGGTTAAAGACAGAGAAGAAATCCTAAAAAGGGTTAAAAGAAGTTCAGAAAAACGTAAAAAGGAGATTCTTAAACTTTTAAACCTCTTTGAGTATTTGGATCTGCCTTCCAAAGAGGAACTTAAAGCGGAAGGTATATCGAACGATACTTTGAGGTTTTTGGAAAAAAAGGGAATCCTTGAAAGGGTGATTACAACTCTTCCTCCTTTTAAGGATTTTCGGTTGCAACAAACTACGGAAGTCAGAAATATCTCTCCCCCTCCCTCCGAAAGGAGCCTCTATAAAAACTTTCCTTTTGAGGAGAGGTTTAACAAAGTTGTGGAAACCGCCGGCTGGTGTATTTCCCAAAATAGGGACCTACTTTTAGTGGTTCCCGATATCAATCTGTTTAACCTTTACAGGGAAAAGCTGTATTCTTTATTTGGGGACCGTCTAGTGGTCTACCACCATACCTTACCCCAAAGGGAAGCGATAAAAAACTGGTTTTGGGCTGCCGAACCTTTTGGAAAAGTTATCCTAACAACCCCTTCGAGAGCCTTCCTTCCTCTTTTCAATTTAGGTGCTGTTATTTTGGAAGATGAATTTTCCGCCTCCTACAAACAGTGGCGGTCCCCTTACCTGAACCTTAAAAGGCTTCTGTTAAACTATGCAAAACTCTTAAAGGTTCCGGTAGCAGTTTTTTCCAATCCACCTTCTTTGGAAATGTTTTTTTTGAGTTCTAACTTTAAAGTTCAAAATAGAGAGAGAAAACTTCAAAAGGTAATTCTTAACAGCAAAGACCCTTTTAAGGAAGGGTATCTGTTGGAACTTTTAAGAGGAAGGGAGGCTTTGATTTTGGTCCCTAAAAAAGGTTATTCAAATCTTTACTGCAAAAGGTGCGGAACTATTTTAGAGTGCCCCCATTGCGAGGCCTTCCTTTACAGGGATATCGACGACTTGGTCAAATGTCCTGTGTGCAACTATAAGAGTGAGATAAACGAATGCCCCCGCTGCGGGGAACAGCTTATGCCTTTTGGCTACGGTGTTGAAAGAGTTAAGGAAATTTTACAAACGGTGGAAGGAAATTTTGAGGTTTCTACCCACCCCAAGGAAATAGGAAGGAAATTTTCCACCGTTGCGGTTCTATTTGCCGATAATCTCCTTTCACTTCCCGATTTTCGTAAAGGGGAGGAACTTTTCGCCTACCTAAAAAAAGCGGAAAATTTAACCGCCGAAGGCGGTCTATTTATTCTCCATACAAATCTAACCGACCACCATGCAATCCAAGCCGTAGCTGAAAACAACGATAACCTCTTTTACGAAATGGAAGCCGAGTACAGAAAAGCTATTAACCTTCCGCCATTTTCAAGGCTCTACCTTATTGCTGTAAACCTAAAGGAGGAAAATGAAAATTTGGCACGGAAACTTTTTAAGGAAGTGAAAACAGAGCTTTTCAATCTACCGGTGGAGGTCGATTTTTCAAAGGCTCCTACTTTTAAGTTGAAAGAAAATTACCGTTATCAGATTTTGGTTAAGGTTCCTCTAAAGGTTGAACGAGAGGTTTTAAAAAAACTTGTTGAGGTTTTGAGGGGCATAAAAAACCGCTACAAGTTTGTGAGAGTTATACCCAACCCAAGGAGCTTACTTTAAATTAGCCTTTGCAACCTTGAAGGCTTTCTTTTAAAATTGCCGAGAGTAATGGCGGGAGTTGTTTTTATAGTGGAAGGCAATACAAAGGAAGGAAAACGGGTGAAGTTGACTATAAAACTTAAAAAGTTTTGTAGCTGTAAACCTTCCCATCCGGAGTGTCAAAAAGATGCCGAACCTATAGTGGATAAAAAGGTTAAGAAACTCCTTTCGGAGGTTGAATCGGAAAATCTGTTCTGGTTAGAAGGTAAAGTAAATCCAAATTTCTTCCTCAGGCTTATGGAGGCCATTACCGAGGCCCTTGAAACGGTGTGTATAACCGCCCGTTCCGACCACCTCCAAGGGGCGGAGGTTTTAATAGAAGAACTTTCCTAATTTTCTCAAACGTTTCCTTTTAATCTCCCCTTTTGAGAAAAGAACTCCATCAACAATAGGAAGTTAATGGAAAATAGAAAAATCCGTCTTGGGAAGGTTTCTTACAAAAATACCCTTCCCCTGTTTTACTTTTTCTCCTTCCCCGATGTGGAACTAATAGAAGGAACACCACAGGAGTTGGCTAGAAAAATTTCTTTAGGACTTATAGAGGGTGGAATTCTTTCCAGTTTCTTTTATCTACAAAATAAGGAAAGGTATTTAATTTTGCCCGATATTTCCATATCATCATTTGGAAAAAGCGGTTCCGTTTTAATTTTTTCCCGTAAACCTTTAGAAGAAATTGAAGAGATAAACCCAAGCGGAGAAAGTTTAACCTCCAACTTTTTAACCTATGCCATTTTTAGAAAGTATTTGAAAATTCCCATCAGTTTTTCCAAAACCAATGAAACCATTCTGGTAATAGGAGACAGAGCTTTGAACCTTTTAAAGGAAAAGCGTTTTCCTTACGTTTACGACGTTGGGGAACTTTGGTTTCACTACACAAACCTACCGGCGGTATTTGCTCTATTTATAGTTCCCAAACGGAGGGTTTTAGCAAATCCCGAAACCTTTTCGAGGTTATCTTTGGAACTTATTAATTCCAAAAAAAGATTTTTTAAAGAGTTAAAAAACCTTCCTTTGGAGGAAGATTTAAAAAAATACCTGCAAGGGTTGAATTACGATTTTAGAGAGGAACACTCCAAAAGTTTGGATTTAATGGAACAACTGTTGGATGAATATAGGAAAGGGAAAATCTAAAATAGGTCTCCTCCTTTCTTTCTACTGGCCATCTCCTCCAATAGCTCCTTAAAAAAGGTCGGATCTATCAATTTTATACCCAACTCTTTAGCCCAATTTCTAATACCTTCGTCGGCACTTACTAAGATAGCATCTAACTCGTAGGCCAGTAAAACCACATCAACATCTTCTTTGCTATCCAAAATACCCTGTCTTAGAGCTTCCCTATATTTTTCCCTTAAGCTTCTGATAAGTTCACCCACATTCTCCCGACCCTTTGCAGTTTTTACATGCTCCTCCGCTATACGAAGACCTTTATTAATTCTTGCCCTTAAATCGGAGATAAAGTTATAGAGAAACTCCGCCGGGACATTTAAATTGAACTTTTTGGGATTTCTCAATCTTATAACCAACTCAAACTTTGGGGTTAGATTTCCCAACTTCACCATACGTTGCAGTTCATCGTAAGTAGAAAGGGGCATATAAAATTCCGCACCGCTATGCTCCATCAGATAGAGAAGGTCTTCGGTTGCATCTAAAATATCTTGGCTGAACTTTTTATAAAGTTGGGGATTTGTAAAAATACTGGTATCGAGAACAAATGTTAACTTTGCAGGCATAAAAAAAGAAACTATAAAAGGAGAAGGTTATTTGACTTCCCTATGAAGGGTGTGTTTGTTGCACCACTTGCAGTATTTTCTAAATTCAAGTCTTTTGTTGTGCCTTTGAGGATTTTTGGTGGTGAAGTAATTTCTCCTCTTGCATTCGGTGCAAGCCAACGTTACGTGAACCCTTTTAGATGCCATTTTTTACACCTCTTTAATTTTTAAAAAGCCCGCGCGGAGCGCGGGGAGGAAATTATTCAATAATCTTGGTAATAACACCTGCTCCTACGGTCCTTCCACCTTCACGGATTGCAAACCTTAGCCCTTCCTCTAGAGCAACAGGTGCCATCAACTCCACTTCCAACTCCACGTTATCTCCAGGCATTACCATTTCCACACCTTCGGGCAATCCTACAACCTTTCCAGTTACGTCCGCAGTCCTGAAATAGAACTGAGGCTGATAACCTTTGAAGAACGGAGTGTGCCTACCACCCTCTTCCTTGGACAAGATATAAACCTGTGCTTTGAACTTTTTGTGAGCCTTTACGGAACCGGGTTTAGCTACAACCTGACCCCTCTCAACGTCATCCTTTCCTACACCCCTTAGGAGAATACCAACGTTATCACCGGGAAGAGCCTCATCGAGGATTTTTCTAAACATCTCGATAGAGGTAGCAACGGTTTTGAGGGGCTCCTCTCTAAGACCAACAATTTCAACCTCTTCACCGGGGGTGAGACGACCCCTTTCAACCCTACCGGTAACAACGGTTCCCCTACCGGAGATGGAGAACACGTCCTCGATGGGCATTAGGAAGGGTTTATCAACTTCCCTTGCGGGAGGTTCGATATACTCGTCCATAGTTTGAACGAGTTCAACGATAGCTTGACGCCATTTGCCCTTTTCGCCCTTTTGGAGCTCTTCCAAAGCGCCGAGAGCGGAACCTCTGATAACGGGAGAATCTTCGGGATATTCGTATTTGGCGAGGAGTTCCCTTACTTCAAGTTCAACGAGTTCGAGGAGCTCTTCGTCGTCAACCATATCGCACTTGTTGAGGAAAACAACGATTTTGGGAACGCCAACCTGTCTGGAGAGTAGAACGTGCTCCCTGGTTTGGGGCATGGGACCGTCTGCGGCGGAAACGACGAGGATAGCACCGTCCATTTGGGCGGCACCGGTAATCATGTTTTTGATGTAGTCGGCGTGACCGGGGCAGTCAACGTGGGCGTAGTGGCGTTTGGGAGTTTCGTACTCAACGTGGGTGATGTTGATGGTGATACCCCTTTCCTTTTCCTCGGGTGCGCGGTCGATTTGTTCGTAGTCGAGGCATTGGGCTTTACCGCCGGGAAGGTCGCCTGCAGCGAGGACGCAGGTAATGGCGGAGGTTAAGGTAGATTTACCGTGGTCGACGTGACCTATGGTACCGACGTTAACGTGCTCTTTTTCCCTTACAAATTTCTCTTTGGCCATTTTAATCCTCCTAAAGTAGGATTTTGAAATTTTAAACCAAAGGACTTTATTATAAAGAAAGCAATACCTACTTTAGTTAGAAGCTTGTTAAATAA
>JALSNH010000096.1 GCA_026987085.1 Aquificota bacterium
TGCTCTTTTTACTGCTTTACACCTTCTACGGGCTCGGTAATGGTGCCGTTTTCCAAATGGTTCCCCATAGGTGGCCCGACAAAACCGGTTTAATGACCGGCATTATCGGTGCGGCCGGCGGTATCGGGGGCTTTTATCTACCTACCGTTAACGGTCTCGTTTACGACGCCACCGGCCACTACAACTTGGCCTTCGCCCTCTTTGGAGCTATAGCCCTATTGGGCAGCTTAATATTTGTAGCTCTCCACAAAACCTACAAAGGTTGGTCGCACGTTCAAACACAAAAATAGTTTTTTATTATCTTTTACTTTTCCTTTAAAAGGATTGGCTCTTTCGTATTTTGACCCCTGCAAATAAAGCCTCTGCTACCGAAATTTTCAACAAGTTCAAACCTTTTAATTAATTTCCAATGCAAGGAATGTTATTCCATTTTACCCTTTAGAGGAAATGGCTAAAAAGTTTTACCTTTTAAGTTTGGGTTGTTCAAAAAATACCGTCGATAGCGAGAGGGTTGCCCGACTGCTGGAGGAAAAGTATCAACCTACAACCGACCCGAGGGAGGCGGACTTACTTTTGGTAAACACCTGCGGGTTTATTGAACCCGCCAAAGAGGAGAGCATAGAGACCATCTTGGAACTTGCCCAGCTTAAAAAGAAAGATGCAAAGCTTATAGCCTTCGGTTGCTTTGTAAAACGCTATATGGAAGAGCTTAAAAAGGAACTACACGAGGTGGATATCTTTCTACCTACCGAACCCTACAAGGAGATATGTCAAATTTTCGACCTCAAAAGGTGCAATCCCGCAAAGCGGGAACTTTTAACTCCCAAATCTTACGCCTATTTAAAAATATCGGAAGGGTGCAACCGAACCTGCGCTTTTTGCGCCATACCGAAAATTAGGGGAAAGTTCCGCTCAAAACCTGTGGAGGAGCTGGTAGAGGAGGCGAACTTTTTAATAGAGACCTACGGCGTTAAGGAACTCGTTATCGTTTCCCAAGATACCAGCTACTACGGTAAGGATATTTACGGTAAATTTGCATTACCCCAACTGTTGGACGAGCTTCAAAAATTATCCATCGAATGGATACGCCTCCATTATCTCTATCCCGCAAAGGAGGTTTACGAAATTATCGATTACCTTGAAAAGGGAGCTCAAAAGGTTCTTCCCTATCTGGATATGCCAATTCAACATATCTCCGAAAAAGTTTTAAAAGCGATGAGAAGGGGCCATAGTAGGGAGTTTTTGGAAAAACTTTTAAACTACGCGAGGGAAAAATTGGGAGAAAACTCCATTTTAAGGACAACAGTTATAGTGGGGTTTCCAATGGAGGAGAAGGAAGATTTTGAGAAACTTTTAAAGTTTGTTGAGGAAGTTAAATTCGACTATTTGGGTGTCTTTAAATATTACCACGAGGAGGGAACTCCCGCCTACGAAAGGTTTGAAGATAGAGTTCCTGAAGAGGTAAAGGAGGAGAGAAAACACCTTTTGGAAACGGTTCAAAGCTATATTTCCGAAGAGAGGTTATCGAGATTTTTAGAAACCGAACAAAAAGTTTTAATTGACGGATACGATGAGGATTTTGGAACCGTTCCGGTTGGAAGGAGCTGGTTCCAAGCCCCCGAAGTGGACGGACAGGTTTACATAGAACTACCTGTGGAGGAACGGAATATAAAACTCCGTGAGGGGGACTTGGTAAAGGTATTTCTGACCCAACAGGAGGGTGTTGATTTTAAAGGTAATTTCCTTAAGAAGGTTTAGAAACTTTTCCCTTTAAATCTTTTTCTTTTGAGGAGCAGGAACGGAGAAAGGGCAAAAATTTGAAAAAATGCTTCAATTGATAGCAAAAACCCTTTCTCCGTCCACCCCTGCAGGGTCTTTGCCCTGCTTACTACCTCCTATCCCTTTTAAGGACTCGGAAGATACTTTGTAGAAAAACTCCATTAACTTAAACCTTTTTGGGTTCGCAAGTTTTACAAATAAAACCTTTAAATTTTCGTAAAATCCAAGTTTTAGGAGCTTTGCTCCTATTCTCAAAATATTTAAAGCTCCAACTAAATCGGCGTGAAATAGTTTCCCGCTTATAAAATCCCTAAAAAGATTTCTTTTTCTTTTTCCTAAGCAAAGTTTGGTGTTCTTAGTTTTTCTAACTTTAAAAATATCTGCAAATGGTGAAGTTTTAGAGGTATAAGCCTCATCTTCTTCTTTTACTTCCATTCCAAGTTCTTGGGCTTTGTATTTAATTAGCTCTATCAGCTTTCTAAATGGGATAGATACAAACTCTTGGTTTAGCTTTTTGCCTAAGTTTATTCCATTTTTACCTTCTACAGGATTTTTCCCTATGTAAATCGTTTTATGTCCAGTTTCATATAACAAATCCACGAGCTTTCTTGCTATTTTGTGTAGGTCGTTATTTAGCTTTCTCCTTCTATGAGCGGATAAAACCTTTAGCTTTATTTCAAGCTCTCTTATTTTCCTTTGAATGACTTTTATTTGCTCTTGGCTAAATTCCTCTCCTCTTTTTTTCAGCTTGTTTTTAAGGTTATCTATTTCACTTTGAAGTTTGGCTTTTTCTTTGTTAAACCATTGATTAAAAGCCTTTATCTCTTTTCCGGAAACTATGAAGCTCCTTAGGTTGGGATTATCCGAAACAATAGCTAAAAGCTCATTTAAGCCTATATCTATTCCGGCTTTATATTCTCCTTTAGTTTCTTTAATTTCAAGCGGATATTTGTAAACAACATCAATATACAGGTCATTAGCCAATAGCTTTATTCTAAAAGAGCTTATTTCGTAGCTAAAATCCTTAGGAAGTTTAACTTTTAGCCATCTTCCGTTTCTAAGTTTGGCTAAAAAAGAGTTTTCTTGAACCTTAAAAATAGTTTTATTTCCCTCAACCGAAAAGTCCATAAGATAGCGGAGTTTTTTAGGTTTAGGAGGTCTGGGTTTGCCTTTAAACTTTTCGGGATTTTTCTTGTAAGTTTTAAGAGCTTTAAAGTAGTTTTTAAAGTCTTTTACAACATTTCTAATTACATTCTGAACTAAAGGAGCGTTTTCAACTTTTTCCTTTTGAATTTTAAGGTTTTCTAAAAATTCCGATAGTTTTTCGTCAGCTTTAATGTTTTGTAAAAGCTTTTTAAATTCCTCTTGATACTTTCCTTTGTATTTTTTAGCCAATAAACCGTTTAAAAGGGAGATATTTAAAGGATAGCTGTTGTAAATCTCCTTGTGTCTATAGATAAGCAGGATGAAAAGGTTTTTAAAATGTGCCAAATCTAAAAGGAACTTTCTTGCTCTGTGTCTTCTCTCTTTACCTGCTATACGAATGGAGAGAACTCTATTGACTAGTTGCATCTTTTAAAAGCTCTTACAGAAAGAAATTATACCATCATTCGGAATAAAGTTTTAAGTTTTTATTCTTTTCCTTTACTATATACTCCTCCTTATGGCTGATACGATAGGAAGGGAGGAGGGGCTAAAAGTTGTTACCGCCCCCAAATTTAGAAAATTGCCCAAAGGTGAAGTTAAAAAACATGTTATAGACCTACTTGTTCAAAATGAGCACGGAGTTTTAGCCCGCATAGTGACCTTGATTTCGGGAAAAGGCTATAACATTGAGAGTCTCTCAGTAGGAGAGACCCATGAAAAGGGACTTTCCCGTATGACTATCGTGGTGGAAGGCGACCAGCACGTTATAGAACAGGTTGTTAAGCAACTTCGTCGTTTAATTAACACAATAAAAGTTCGGGACCTAACCGACCTACCCCACATTGAGAGGGAACTTTTACTTGTAAAGGTAA
>JALSNH010000097.1 GCA_026987085.1 Aquificota bacterium
GCTATAGCCGCTTTGATAGCTTTTAAAAACCGCCGCTGGTTTTATTTCCTTCTTTTTTTCATCCTTATATGGGTTCTTCTGTTTATTACCATTTTCGGTAAAAGTGCCGAGTAAAAGTCCCTTTTATTGGAACCTTTTATCTTTTCTTCCCATTGGTTTAAAACTTTCAAAAAACTCTTAAATTAAGAAGCTGAATGGAAAAAGCTAAGGTAGCTGTTATCGGTGGAGGATTGGCCGGTTCTGAAGCGGCAAACAGGCTGGCTAAGGAAGGTTTCAAGGTTGACCTATACGAAATGCGGCCTAAAAAGATGACACCGGCCCATAAAACAGGTAAATTGGCAGAGCTCGTATGTTCAAACTCTTTAGGTGGAAAAGAAATAACTACCGGTAGCGGCCTTTTAAAGGCGGAGATGGAAAAGCTCGGTTCGTTGATTTTGGAGGCCGCTAAACAGGCTGAAGTTCCTGCTGGCGGGGCTTTGGCCGTAGACCGCAATATTTTTAGTTCCTATATAACCCAAAAATTGGAGGAAAATTCCAACATAAACCTAATTAGGGAAGAAGTAAAAAAGCTCCCTTTAGGTGATTACGATGTTGTAATAGTCGCTACGGGGCCTTTAACTTCCGAAGATCTTACCGAGGATATTAAAGAAAAGCTGGGAGCGGATAGGTATCTCTACTTTTACGATGCCATAGCTCCCATAGTGGATGCAGAAACGGTAGATTTTTCCAAAGGTTGGTGGGGTAGCCGCTACAACAAAGGTGGAGCGGATTACTTTAATTGCCCCCTTACAAAAGAGGAGTATGAAAGGTTTGTAGAGGAACTTTTAAAAGCGGAAAAGGTTATTCCTAAAGATTTTGAGGGAGCTTGCTACTTTGAAGGCTGCATGCCTATAGAGGTTATGGCCGAAAGGGGAAAGGATACCCTCCGATATGGGCCTATGAAACCGGTCGGTCTTATAGACCCTCGAACCGGTAAGGAACCCTACGCGGTTGTTCAACTAAGAAAGGAAAATAAAGAGGGAACGCTCCTCTCATTGGTGGGTTTTCAGACTAAATTAACCTACCCCGAACAGAAGAGGGTATTTAGACTTATCCCCTGTTTGGAAAAGGCAAAATTCGTCCGTTTGGGGTCCATACATAGAAATACCTTCCTTCAAAGTAATAGGCTTTTAAAACCAACCTTGCAGAGTAAAAAGTATCCAAATCTCCTATTTGCGGGACAGATTACCGGTGTTGAAGGTTATGTAGCCTCCGCCGCCACCGGTATAGTTGCCGGTATAAACGCCGCACGGCTATTAAGAGATGAAGAGCCTTTGGAGTTTCCCAAAGAAACTATGATAGGAGCCCTTCTTAACTACATAACAACCAAAGAGGGTGAACTCCAACCTATGAACCCCGTTTTCGGTCTTTTACCACCTTTACCCAAAAAGGTTAGAAATAAAAAATTAAAAAAGCAACTTATGGCAGAAAGGGCTCTAAAAAAAATGGAGGAATTTAAAGAAAGGTTTAACCTTTAAAGTTTTAATTTTGCTTTAATACCTTCACTATTTTGTCGGAGGTAGCAAAGGCGGTGAAGTATCCGACAATAGTTCTATTTTTTAAAACTACAACCGTAGGTAAAACAGAAACCCTAAAAATCGCGGCAAAAAGTCTTCCTTTTTTGGTTCTAATATCAAACTCATAAATCTTCAAGTTCTTAGGAAGTTTTTTAATCTCCTCCTTCTGTTTTGAACACAATTTACAATTGGGACCTAAAAAATAAATTACAACTTCTCCTTTTTTAGGAATATTTAAAGGTATTGAAACCCTTTTTTGGTTTGGAAGGTTAACCAAATCCTCTACCCGCTTCCCTATTAAATGTTTTGTATAAGAAAGCATTTTTTTAAATTTCCACCACCGGTAAAATGCAAATCCGGCAACCGCTAAGGTAAGAACCAAGAGAATTAAAAACAAAATTTCCCAAAGGCTCATAAGTGGTAGTATATTATTGGGACAAATTGTTAGAATTTTACCCTCCCAATGGCCCTAATTGTTCAAAAGTTTGGGGGAACCTCCGTAGGTAGTTTGGAAAGAATAGAGAACGCAGCAAGAAAAGTTGCAAAGGCTAAAGATGCGGGGCACGACGTGGTAGTTGTTTCCTCCGCTATGGCGGGAACAACCGACCGTTTAATTTCTATGGCTAAACAGGTTCAAGAGATACCCAACCCCCGCGAGCTCGATATGCTTCTGGCGACCGGCGAACAGCAGGCCATAGCCCTTTTTGCTATGACCTTGCAAAAAATGGGTTATAAGGCTGTTTCCCTTTGCGGTTGGCAGGTGCCGGTCATTACCGACGACGTCCATACCAAAGCCCGTATAAAGGAGATACACACCAAAAAACTGAAAGAACTTTTGGCAAAAGGCTATATTCCTATAGTGGCGGGATTTCAAGGTATAACCAAAAATGGTGAAATAACCACCCTTGGAAGAGGAGGGTCCGATACCTCGGCTGTAGCTCTGGCTGCCGCACTTAATGCTGACGTTTGCGAAATATACACCGATGTGGACGGGATATATACCGCCGACCCGAGGATAGTTCCCAACGCAAAAAAGATAAAAAAAATTTCCTACGAGGAAATGCTCGAACTTGCCTCACTTGGGGCGAAAGTTATGCAGATAAGGAGCGTGGAGTTCGGGTCCAAATACGGTGTTAGAATACACGTGAGAAGTTCTTTTAAGGACGAAGAAGGTAGTTGGATAGTTCCGGAGGAGGAAATTATGGAAAAGGTTGCCGTTAGAGGTATTACCTCCAGTGATAAAGAGGTGCAATTTACAGTTGTTAAGGTTCCCGACCAACCCGGTATAGCGGCAAAAATTTTTAAAGCTTTGGGTGATGCCCATATAGCGGTTGATATGATTGTTCAAACCGTTTCGGTTAACGGTTATACCGATATGTCCTTCACTGTTCCGGAGAACGATGCTGCAATTGCAAAAGAGATTGTTGAAAAGGTTGCTAAAGATATCGGTGCGGAGAAGGTATTAATGGACTCAAATGTTGCAAAAATTTCGGTCGTAGGTCTCGGTATGAGAAGCGCTTACGGTGTGGCGGGAAAAATGTTCGATATACTTGCCAAACATAATATAAATATCAAGGCAATTTCCACCTCCGAAATAAGAATTTCCTGTCTTATCGATAGGAAATTTACAGAGTTGGCGGTTAGAGCTTTGCACGAAGCCTTTATCGAAGATGAGAATATAAATTTCGTAAGCAATGGAAGTTCTTGAAAGTCCCGTTAATTTGCTTTTTTCTTAAAGTTTCTAGTTTATTAATATTAGAATAGTTTCCAATTCGATGACGCCCTCTATAATTGCTGTAGGTATAAATCACCTAACAGCCCCAGTAGAATTAAGAGAACTTTTTGCATGCAAACCCAATAAGGAGGGCGTCCTTGAAGAGCTATCTTACCTTTCAAACCTTCCCTATGTAGAAGAAATAGTCCTTCTCTCAACCTGCAATAGGGTTGAAATATACGCAGTCCTAAACAAGGAAGAAAAATACAAAGACCTTATAAAGGAATTTATAAAACTTAAACTGGGAAAAGTGGAAGATGAATATTTAGACCTCTTTTTTGTCAAGAAAGGACTGCCGGCAATAGAACATATCTTTTCCGTACCGGCAGGACTCGCTTCTATGGTTTTAGGAGAAAATCAGATAGTTTCCCAATTCAAAGAAGCTTTTAAAATAGCCAAAAAACAAGGAACCGTTGGAAAAATCCTAAATAGACTTTATCAATTTGCTCTAAAAGCCGCGAAGCGGGTAAGAAGTGAAACCGAAATTTCCAAAACTCCCGTTTCCGTAAGCTACATAGCGGTATTACTGGCTAAAAAGGTCTTTGGAGATTTGGAAAACAAAAAAGTATTGGTAGTAGGGGCGGGAGAGATGGCCGAACTTACCGCCCTATACCTAAAAGAGGAAAAGGCCAAAATTTTTATTACAAACCGAACCCTTTCAAAAGCTTTGGAATTGGCCAAAAAGATGGATGCCAATGTCATTAAATGGGAGGATTTTAAAAGTTTCCTTTCGGAGGTAGATATCGCTATATTCTCTACCTCAGCAGAAAATTATATCTTTACAAAACGTGACGCGGAAAAGATTTTCTTAAAAAAAGATACTCCAACAGTTTTGATAGATATCTCCGTTCCTCGGAATGTGGAACCTTCTATTAGAAAATTCACAAATGTATTCCTTTTTAATATCGACGATCTTAGAAAGATCGTTCAAAAAAATCTTCAAACCCGAAAAAAAGAAGCCCAAAAAGGGCTCCTTATAGTAAAAGAAGAAGCACAAAAATTTCTAAAAGAGTTGGAAAATTTGTTCATAGGAAACCTTATAAGGGAACTAAAAGAAACTGTTGACCTCTTGGCGGAACTCTCCTGTAAGGAGGACCCTCAACGGAGTTTGGAGCTATTTAAAAACCGTATCCTTTCGGGGTTATTTAGCACGGTGAAGGAAAACCCTTCGGTGGGTTCCGAAATTTTAAGAAACCTCCAAAAGGTTTTAAAAGATTTAAAGGAACGGATTTAGTAGCCCATTATTTTAAGAATCTCCTCAACAACCTTAATAGGTTTTTCGGCGTTAAGAATAGGACGGCCCACAACAAGCATATCGGCTCCCCGATCTAAAGCCTCTTCGGGTGTGGCTACCCTTTTTTGATCATCGTTAATGTTTTTTTTCAATCTTATACCGGGAACAACTGCTATAAAATCTTTGCCCAGTTCCCTCTTTAAAAACTCAACCTCATGAGCGGAGCAAACCAAACCGTCGCATCCGCCTTCTAAAGCGGCTTTTGCCAATCTAAGAACAAATTCCTCTTTACCCAAATTGGTGCCAATAAATTCGAGATAATCGCTTCCATGGGAAGTTAGCAAAGTTACCCCCAAAAGCTTTGTATCTCCCTTTACCTCCGAAGCAGCTTTTACCATTTCAATACCACCCAAGGTGTGGAGGGTGAGGTAATTTACACCTAAATTGGAAGCCTCCTTTACACCATTCCTAACGGTGTTGGGTATATCGTGCAATTTAAGGTCTAAGAAAATCTCACCATTGCCGGAAATTTCCTTTATTTCGTCAACTACGGAAGGTCCAAAGGGTAAAAACAACCTATAGCCGATTTTGTAGACCAAAGGATACCCTTTCAAGGCTCTTACTAAATCCCTCACCTTTTGGAGGCCTGTATCCAAAGCCAAACATAGTTTTGGTTGCATATAGGAAAATTTTCCCAGAAGGGAATTTTACCAATTCCATATATTGCTAAAACTAATGCATGTCTCGGATGCTGTTATCTTGGGAATAGTTGAAGGCTTAACGGAATTTTTACCCGTTTCCTCAACCGGGCATTTAATACTTGTTTCAACTCTACTAGGTCTAAAACAGACGGATTTTCAAAAAACTTTTGAAGTTGCAATACAACTAGGTTCCATTTTGGCGGTAGTTTTCCTCTTTTACCGCCGCTTATTTACCGATATAGAACTCTGGAAAAGAATTTTTGTAGCCTTTCTTCCTACAGGAGTTTTGGGATTTCTACTCTACAAATTCATTAAAGGCTACCTATTTAATCCCTTTGTAGTTGCTACCATGCTAATAATTGGAGGAATCGTTTTTATCCTTGTAGAGGTCTGGTTAAAAAAACACCCTCCTCAGGTTCACGATGAAGACCAAATTCCCTATTGGAAGGCTTTTGCTATAGGTCTTTTCCAATCTTTGGCAATGATACCTGGAACTTCCCGTTCAGGTTCAACAATAATAGGGGGCCTATTATTGGGTCTAGATAGAAAAACCGCCGCGGAGTTTTCCTTTTTGCTGGCAGTTCCTACAATGTTTGCAGCCACAGGTTATGATGTTTTTAAACACCGCCATGAGTTTAATCTTGAAAATTGGAACCTTTTACTGGTTGGTTTTATAACCGCCTTTATCAGTGCTTTGATCGCCGTTAAATGGTTTTTGAACTTTATAAAAAAACACAATTTTGTCCCCTTTGGAATCTACCGCATAGCACTCGGTTTACTCTTTCTCTTAATCTCCCTAATTGGTTCCATTAAATTTCACTAACTCTTTCCACTTTTAATGTTTGTATTCAAATAACACCTTTTAAAACTTTTAAACCAACCGTTGGGTTATTTTTACGAACTACTTAATTTTACAAAAAACCGACCGGAAAGCTCTTCACTTTAGCGGGAAAAGTGTTATTTCACAGACTTTCCATAAAAATTCATCTTAAAAGTTTCAAGCACTAACTAATTTAAAATACTAGTTTTAATAAACAAGATAAGGGAGCGGTTATGTTTTTAAATAAAGAGAACATTCTTTTTGATAAAGAAGGACATCAATGTTTTCTTTTGGAAGATTACGGTCATGGAGAAATGGTACAAGCTAATGTTTTCTTAATAGCGGATAATAAAAAGGGAATTTTACTTGACCCCGGTGGACATAAAGTTTTTAAACCACTTTTTTCCGATATATCGGAATTAATAGGTATTCAAAATTTAAAATACATATTTCTCTCCCACCAAGACCCCGATATTGTAGCCGGCCTAAACGGTTGGCTTATAACCACTAAGGCAACAGCCCTTATTTCCAAATTGTGGATGAGGTTTATTCCCCACTACGGGTTAGATAGATATGTGGTTTCCCGTTTAAAACCGTTGGAAGATGAAGGAGGTATTTTAAAACTCGGTAATAGCGAAATCTTTATTATTCCTGCCCACTTTATGCATTCACCTGGAAACTTCCAAATTTACGACCCGGTTTCGCAAATACTTTTCAGCGGAGATATGTTCTTCAGCTTCGGAATGGACTATATGTTTGTAAATCCTGGAGACGATATAGAAAAACACCTTAAAGAGTATGTAGAACCTTACGTAAAACGGTTTATGGGAGGAAAACAAATATTTAAACCTTATGCCCGCATGCTTAGAGAAATAGACGAGATTTTTGGTATAAAAATGATTGCTCCTCAACATGGAGCTATTATTAAAGGACACGACAATGTAATGAAAACTATTGAATGGATGGAAAATCTGGAAGCGGGCCCCGATATTATAGGCCCTGTCTTTAAAATTCCTAACAAACCCATTATTTTTGATTAATCTTTTTTCAGAAAAAGAAAGATTTAAGCGATGGAATAAGCAAATTCAGGTTTTTTATCAACCAATTCAACTTTTTGAGCAACTTCCGATATAGGAACTACCTTAGTTCTTTTTACCCACCTTGCGGGAAGGTGAATAACTGTATTTCCCCTTTTAATGATTGCGGGACCTACCAAGGTTTCGTAGGTAATTTTTACCCCAAATACTTCCCTACCAAAACGGTTTTTAAAAACTCCCGGCCCTTCCATTTGAATATTTCGAATAGTACCCGGGAAGTATATTCGCTTTGCATAATACCTATCTTTCTTAGGATGGTAATAAACTAACCATTTAACGGTTCCCTGTTTGTATTTAGCCTCGGTGGGAATATATCTTTCCGCTTTTTCCTCCTCTTCAAGTAATCTTTGAACATACTGCTCGAGAGTTTCATCCTCACGAATTTCATTTTCTGACCACCGTTCAAATTCCTCATGCCAACCGTTGGCTTCCGCAACAATATTGGCTGTTTTTACCGTTCTTTCTTCCTCTCTATTTACCAATTCCTCAATTTTGTCCAAAACATCGCTAAAACGCTCTTTAAAATCAGCCGTATGGGTAAGTGCAACAATTAGATCACTCTCCTTTTTTAATCTTTCCAATTGTTCAGGAGTTTCTACAAAAACCATTGCTTTGCGAATATTACAGAAATTCCTTCTTAACTCTTCCAAAATTTCCGGCGAAAGTTTTAAATCAACTACCGCTTCCTGAATCTCTTTTATTACTTCTTCTGGAATTTGCTTTAACCGTTCCTCTATGGAGATCTTATCCTCACCCCATGGATGGTATTCCTTATCCCAACCTTTTACTTTAGCTATGTAGTTTGCCAACCTTACGGTAGCCCTATTTTCTTCACAAGCTACTTCCCTTAATCTCTCTACAAGAGCTCCAAATTTTTTCTTCCAAAAAGGCGAATAGGTTAAAGTACACAGATAATCGGAGCGCTTTTTCAAGTCGGTTAACTGTTCTGAAGTTTCTACATTAAGCATTTCATCCCTAATAATGCAGTTGATTCTCCTAATGTCATCGGCTCCTTCAACTTTGCCATAAATCCTACCCATGGTTTAGGAATTTAATAAACTTGATGAAAAATGCAAGGTTTTTCACGATATAAAATTAAATTTGTCTCAATTAAACATTGAGATTGAAATTCAAAAGTTTATCCACATCAAACTAAATAGAAATTTCATTAATTTTCTCGTAATTGATACTGAATATCTCCACACAAAGTATATTTGTGTGGATAAAATGCGCAAAACATTGACTCTTAAGGCTTTGAAATAGACAAATAAAATTCATCTGTCAAGTTATTTTTTAAATGTCAAGTTTATTTTGAGGATAAATTTTCACTTAGAATATCAAGCTTTTACAAAACCTTGACATAAATTTATCCACAAAAAATTTATTTGTGTGGATATTTGTAAAATGTTGATACTCAATACTTTGCTTAAAACTTGACATTAGCTTTATTATTATTTAGTTAATATTACCTAACTATCTTAAATACTTAGAGGTATATAGTAATAATAATAATAATAAGTAGATTTGCTTTTTTCAACTTAAATTTGTAGGATCTCGGAAGTTATTAATACTCAACGATCTATAGTTATGATTTTTTTTGTGAATTCTAAATAATAATTTGTGTGGATAATTTTTAAAAACTTGACATATATAACGCAATAGTATCAACCTTAATAGATGTCAATTTATTTTATCCACAAAACTGCTATTTGTGTGGATAAAGTATGAAAGCTTAAAAAGTTTAAAATCTATAAAGAGTTTTTCTTTAAAATAAAATTTGCTTCTAATGTCAAGCAAATAATAGTAGGTAAAATTTGTCTTTAATTGTGATTTTTAATAAAAAATTAAAAGGGTATTTATCCACAAAATTGTTATTTGTGTGGATAAATTTTGTGGGAAATTCATTTAAAAGCTTTACTACCAAGCATTTGGTTATGTGGATAAACTGTGGAAAAGTTTAAGTATCGAACTGGAACCAAAAAATATTTGTTCCTGCACTAAAATTAACGAATTAATTGTTGACCATTTCAAGGATTTTTTGAACCGTTTTTTTATCCCCTTCACGTAGAATTTTTATGTTTCCACCTTTGAAAGTTTCTACTATGGTTGAGGGCTTTCCTTTTAAAGGTCCGGCATTGTAATAGACCTTTACCTGGTTTCCAAAGTAAAGAAATGCTTGGAAAGGGTCTTTTGCAGGAGGAAACCCCTCCCAGTTGGCGCTAGGCGCCACTATAGGACGCCCATATTTTTTTAAAAAATCTTTGATAAAACCTTTCTTGACAAGTCTAAAGGCTATTTTCCCGCTTTTGCGGGATATCCATTCGAACCCTTTTATTGGTAAAAGAATTGATAACGGCTCCTCCAAAAGAAATAATTCTTTTACTTTCTCCGGCAGAGGTTTGATAAAAAAGAATTTTTCCAACCAGTTTAGGTCAGAAATTAAAACTATAAGAGGTTTTTGTGGATTTCTATTTTTCAGGCGATAAACCTTCTCCACTGCTTTATAATTCAGGGCATCCGCACAGAGCCCATATAAGGTATCGGTGGGTAAAACTATAATCTCGCCTTTTTTTAAAAATTTAGTTCCCAAACTCGCTTTTTCAGCTTTTGCTTCAACTATAAACATCTTTACCCGTTAAGGGATAATAAACAAACATCAAATGGGTTGGTTTAATTGGAAGAATATAGCAGCCATAATATTAGGTGGAATTGTAGCGGGTGGTATTATTGCTGTTTTTAATCAGTATCAAAGTAGCAAGAGAAATAAGATAGGGTTGAAGCTCTATGAAGGGCAGAAAGCTCTTTTGAATAACAACACGTTAGAAGTTGATAAACTCATAAAAGAAACTCCAAAACCCTCCCGTTCCTTTTTGGAACTTTTGTTGGGAGATAAATTTTTTTCCCAAAAAAAGTTTGATAAAAGTGAAAGATACTTTGAAAAAGGTCGTGAAGATATCGAAGACAAAGATAGAAACTTAAATTTTCTAATCCTAGAAAAGGAAGCTTATATAGATTACCTTCAAGGGAAGTATAAAAAATCCTTAGATTTGCTTAACCGAATCGATGAAAATGCTCCTAACTTTTGCAGTTTTAATCTTTTAAAAGCGGAAATTTATATCTCTTTAAAAGATTTTGAAAAAGCTAAAGATCTTATAAGTAGGCTTTTAAATGCATGTACCGATAGTAATACTCGATTAACAGCCAAATGGTTATTAATAAAAATAAAAGAGCAAAAAGAAAAAATCAAATAAGATTCTCCTTTATAAGGAGTTCCGCTATCTGAACTGCGTTTGTGGCCGCTCCCTTCCTTATGTTATCTGCCACAACCCACATATTGAGACCGGGCTTAAAGACCCTATCCTCCCTTATACGGCCTACAAAAACCTCATCTCTGCCTGCAGCGTAAATCGGTAGCGGATACTCGTTGTTTTGTGGATTATCTACCACAACAACGCCCGGGGCTTTACTTAAAATTTCCCTAGCCCTCTTGGGAGAGATTTTCTTTTCCGTTTGAATGGAAACACTTTCGCTATGACCGTAAAACACCGGAACCCTAACGCAGGTGGCAGATACATTTATGTTCTCGTCGTGCATAATTTTGCGGGTTTCAAAGAGCATTTTGTTTTCCTCTCTGGTGTATCCATCCTCAAAGAATCTGTCTATATGGGGCAAGGCGTTGAAGGCTATCTGGTGGGGAAACTTCTCCGCCTCGGGAAGCTGCTCTTGTATTTCCTTTAAAAGTTCGGGAGAAACTTTCTCTCCCTTTTCCTGTAAAGCTTTGCACCATGCCAAAGTTTGCTTTACAAGGTCGGCTATGGCTTTAGCACCGGCACCGCTAACGGCCTGATAGGTGGAAACCACCACATTTTTTATTCCCGCTTCGTCGTAAATAGGTTTAAGGGCAACCACCATCTGAATAGTTGAACAGTTAGGGTTGGCTATTATTCCTTTGTGCCACTTAACGTCCTCCGGATTTACTTCGGGAACTACCAAAGGAACCTCCGGTTCCATCCTCCAGGCGGAGGAGTTATCCACCACTACCGCACCGTCGGAAGCAAACTTGGGAGCCCACTCTTTGGAAGTAGACCCTCCGGCAGAAAATAGGGCTATATCTATCCCTTTGAAAGAATCGAAATCCTCCAATGCGCGGACCGTGTATTCTCTACCTTTAAAGGTTATCTTTTTTCCCCTACTTCTTGCGGAGGCAATCGGTATCAGCTCGCTTACAGGAAAATCTCTCTCTTGGAGAACCTTTAAAAATGTTTTTCCGACCTCTCCGGTAACCCCTACAACGGCAACTTTATAACCTTTCATAGGAAAGATATTGTCGAAAAGCTTAAACCTCAAAAGGTAAAAATTTTTCTAACCTATTATTTGTTTAGAAATGTTTGAACTGCTGACTGGAAGAATAAAAAACGCTGTAGATAAATTGGTAGGAGCCAAAAGACTTTCCGAAAAGCAAGTTAATAAAGCCCTTCGGGAAATAAGATTGGCACTTCTTGAGGCCGATGTGGATCCTACCGTAGTTAAAAACTTTATTAAACGTTTAAGAGAAAAAACCCTTAACAAGGAAATTATTAAAGGTCTCAACCCGGGCGAAACGGTTTTAAAAATCGTTTATGACGAACTTATCGATATTTTGGGCAAAAACCCTCCCGAACTTAAGGAAGGGGTGGTTCTCTTTGTAGGTCTGCAAGGAACCGGTAAAACTACCACTATAGGAAAAATCGCCAACTGGTTAAAAAAGCAGGGTAAAAAGGTAGCGGTAACATCTACCGACGTAAGAAGGCCGGCTGCAATGCTTCAGCTCAAAAAGTTAGCCGAGCAGGTAGGAGTTCCCTACTACGATTTTGAAGGAGAAAATGATCCTCTGAAAATAGCACAAAAGGCAGTTGAAAAGGCTAAAGAAGAAGGAGTCAATTACCTTCTGCTCGATACTGCCGGAAGGCTTCACATCGATGAAGAATTAATGGAGGAACTTCGAAAGATAAAGGAAATTACCCAACCATCGGAGGTTATCTACGTAGCCGACGCAATGCAAGGTCAAGAAGCTCTACCTATCCTTAAAGAGTTCCACGAAAAATTGGGACTTACAGGAGTAGTTCTAACAAAAATGGACGGAGATGCCCGAGGAGGACTTGCACTTTCTGTAAAAGAAACTATCGGAGTTCCCATTAAGTTTGTAGGTGTCGGTGAAAAAATCGATGATCTAGAACCTTTCTATCCCGACCGTATGGCCCAAAGAATTTTAGGGCTTGGTGATATTCAAACCCTTATAGAGAAAGCCCAAAGCGCTATCCCTGAAGATGAAGCGGAAGAATTGGCTTTAAAAGTTTTGCAAGGAGAATTTACCTTAGAAGATCTAAAAAAACAGCTTGAATTTATGCTCAAAATGGGTCCCTTAGACAAAATCCTTAAAATGGTTCCCGGCTTGGGAGCTTACGCCGACAAGATAAAAGTTGATGAAAAGCTGATTAAAAGAAAAATAGCCATTATTAACTCAATGACTCCCGAGGAAAGAAGAAATCCTAATATTATTAACCTTTCAAGGAAACAAAGAATTGCCAAAGGTAGCGGAACAACGGTTGCAGATGTTAACCGTCTACTTAAGGAGTATAAAGAGATGAAAAAACTCCTCAAAAGGTTTAAAATAAATTCCTTTGGTGGTAAAAAGGGAAGGTTCCCATTTAGATTTCCCTTTCCCTTTTAAGATTAAATAAAATTGGAGAGAACTTAGGGAGGTAGAAAAAGGTGGCTGTAAGGATAAGACTCGCAAGGTTTGGAAGGAGACACCACCCCATTTACAGAATTGTTGTTATGGATAGCAAAAGACCTCGTGAAGGTAAATATATTGACATTATTGGAAGTTATGACCCGGTAAGGCACGAAATTATTTCCTTTAACGAAGATAAATACAATAAGTGGGTTTCTTTAGGTGCGGAAGTTACCGACCGCGCTAAGGCCATTTATAAGCTTTACAAAAAACTTTCAGCTAAACAATCCGCTTAACAAATAAGGAGGAGGTATAGGAATGAGCGCAATGAAGGACATTGTGGAAATTTTTGCTAAAACCTTGGCGGAAAAACCCGAACAAGTTCAAGTTAGGGAGATCGAAGGTGAAAGGACCGTTGTTATTGAACTTAGGGTTGCTCCCGAAGACTTAGGAAAAATTATCGGCCGCCAAGGTCGTATTGCTAGGGCCTTGAGGCTTCTTTTAACGGCTATGGCTAGAAAGCAAAACAAAAGAGCCGTTTTAGAAATTCTCGAATAATCTATGCCCGCGCGGAGCGCGGGTATTTTTTTAATAATTCTCTTTTTAAGCAAAAATATTTAATATCTATGGCCGTACTTTCCCGCCAGCTGTTAAACAAATTAGAAGCGGTAGAAAAACGTTATTTAGAACTTCAATATAAACTTTCCCAACCGGAAGTTTTTCAAAACCCTAAAGAGTTTCAAAAACTATCTAAAGAACTAAATTCGTTGGAAGAACTTTACAAAACCTACCAAGAGTATAAAAAAATCCTTTCTTCTATAGAGGAAGCAAAAGAGTTAATCGCGGAAGGAGATGAGGATTTAAAAGACCTTGCAAAGGAAGAGTTAAAAACTTTAGAACCCAAATTGGAGGAATTATCCCAAAAATTGAAAGTATTACTTTTACCTAAAGATGAAAGAGATAGCAAGAATGTAATACTTGAAATCCGTGCAGGGGTCGGTGGAGAAGAGGCAGCCCTATTTGCGGCGGACCTTCTAAGGATGTATCATCGCTATGCGGAGGAAAAAGGTTGGAAATTCCAAATATTGGATGCAAATAAAACCGGACTCGGAGGTTATAAGGAGGTTATAGTCCTTATAGAGGGTAAAGATGTTTACTCCCATTTAAAGTATGAGAGTGGAGTTCATCGAGTTCAGAGGGTTCCCATAACCGAATCGGGAGGAAGGATTCATACCTCAACTGCCACTGTGGCTGTTTTACCGGAAGTTGAAGAAACGGAAGTAGAAATAAACCCCTCAGAACTGAAGATAGAAACCTTTAGAGCCAGCGGCGCAGGTGGTCAGTATGTAAACACTACCGAAACGGCCGTTAGAATTACCCACCTTCCCACTGGAATAGTTGTTCAATGTCAAGATGAACGTTCCCAATTTCAAAATAAACAAAAAGCTCTAAAAATTTTAAGAGCAAAACTTAAACAATTTTTTGAAGAGCAAAAGATAAAGGAACTTACCGAAGAACGGAGACAGCAGGTTGGTCATGGAGATAGGTCGGAAAAAATAAGAACCTACAATTTCCCCCAAAATAGGGTAACGGACCATCGTATAAACTTAACCCTTCATAAATTGGACCAGATTATGGAAGGCAA
>JALSNH010000098.1 GCA_026987085.1 Aquificota bacterium
ATTAATAGGTAAATATAAAAGGGTAAAACCTTTTATATTCGGAAAATTAAGATAGGTTAATCTGCAGCTAAATCCCTTAGAAGGGATTTATAAGAATTTTCATAAATAAACATTACGTTAAAATGCATTTCCACTTTGTGGATAATGTCGAAAAAGTTTTCGACCTTGCTCTGGTTAAATAACCTCAACCATACCAAAACCTTCCACCGTCCTCTGCCCTAACCCTTTTTGGTAGAGCTTTTTTAAAACCTCCGGTTGGCCTTCCAATTCAAAAATCCCTTCGTAGGCGGGAAGTTTTAAAAGCTCCTTTTGGGTTTCTTTTTCATATTTCGCCAACTTAAGTTTGACTACCACCTTTTTTACACAGTAAAAGCTACTTTTCTTTTCGCACCTCTTGGAACGAATCTTTACCCAACTATAGGAGAATCCCAAAGTTTTAAAAATCCTCTCTTGGACTTTATTAAATTCCTCCTCAAATTTTGGGTCGGTAGGTTCAACCACCTTTTTGTTTTTGTCCCTTATTAAAACAGGTGATAAGGTTTTAAAAACCGCCTTTGTAGCACCTTCGAGAATTTTATCCTCTACTGGTTTTATTTCCTTCAGTTGGAGCTCTACTTCATTTCTCCAATTGTGGTGTTGCTTTTTTAAAATTTCACTTGCAAAGGTTATAGCGAGTTTAGGGTCTGCAAAACTAACATTCCAAGTTATAAAAATTTCCCCACTTTGGTCGGTTTTTAAAAGGATTTTATTCCCTTTAATGGTCTTTATAGGTAGATAAACCGCAAAGGTGAAAGGTTTAGGAAATTTCCTATTGTAGTAGAGGTCAAAATAGGGTGTTCCTTCAAGGAGTTTTTTAATGTAGGAGACAAAGGCGGTGCGGTAATAGATTGGTAATTCGGGTTTGGGAAGGGAGAGTTTAATTGAAAATCTCATTTTTAGGTTTCATTTTAAGTTCGCCGGCAAATGGACAAAATAAACAACCTTCCCTTTTGGGGTTTATCGCTTAGTTAACCCTTGTCCCGCAAGGGTTAGATTAAAGCATTTTAGCATCACGATGTGTGGATTTGTAAATTTCTATGCATCTTTACTCCGTTTGCGGAAAGTGTTGAAATACAAATTCCGAAGATAGCGAATAAATTAGGTATAGAACACAACTGAAGAGTAAGTGAAAATTAACCACTTGAAATTTCCTGCAAAAGGTTTTAAAATTTAAAATTAACCTAAGAAAGGTAGGCTCCTTGGCAACTGAAAATGGTTTGCGTGTTGCAGGGTTTTATACCGACTTAGTGGAATTGAAACGAAAGAAATCTGTTGTTTCTAATTCTAACTTGTGCATGTTGTTTTATACCCACTTAGTGGAATTGAAACAGAAACAATTTCTTTCAAGTATTTCAATTCAACATGGTTTTATACCCACTTAGTGGAATTGAAACTTGAACTTTTCAATATTTTCCTTTTTATCCAAATTTTGTTTTATACCCACTTAGTGGAATTGAAACAATTTGTTTTCTTAATTTTTCATATGCGTCAAGTAAATGTTTTATACCCACTTAGTGGAATTGAAACCGGGCGATATGGGCAAATTCGCACTTTTAACACCTAGCGGTTTTATACCCACTTAGTGGAATTGAAACTATTTTGTTTATTTTTTTAAAACCTTCATCGGGAAGCGTTTTATACCCACTTAGTGGAATTGAAACATCTAACACTGCAACTATACAAGGAATTAAGAAACGAGTTTTATACTCACTTAGTGGAATTGAAACTTACAGTTGCAAGGAGAAGGGGAGAAAAAGAATTTCGTTTTATACTCACTTAGTGGAATTGAAACATATTTCTGCCCAAAGTTTTGCATTTAGGAGAATGGGTTTTATACTCACTTAGTGGAATTGAAACGTCAAAAAATTTCTATAACCTACCCCTAAGAAGCTTGTTTTATACCTACTTAGTGGAATTGAAACTGCTGTATCCTGCACGGGAACCTTAAAAGTCCGCATTGTTTTATACCTACTTAGTGGAATTGAAACATACTTGCACCCGTCCTATTGGGGTTGGCTTCTCTTTTAATGTTTTACACCTTCTTAGTGGAATTGAAACTCAAAAGTTGGAGTTTCAAATTTAATAACAGCTAAAGTTTTATACCCACTTAGTGGAATTGGAACGCTTTTTATAGGAAATCCTTGAGGATTGGGAGAGAAGTAAATATTTTCCTGATTTTAAGACTTGGTTACAGTCTCAGTCTCAGCCGCTTGCGAAGGATGATGAAGCCAGCTAAAGTGTTTTTTGAAATATTCATATGCAGGTTTATGTAATTCTCCCAATCTATTTCCAAGTATTAGAAGCTTATTATCCCATTCCCTTATTTTGGGGTATAGTTTTTTAGGAGCTCTCTCCAAATTTTTACGGTAAGTATAAGCCAAAGTAATATCCTCTGCTATATCGTTAAGCTCCTCCCACCAGTCAGGATCGTTAAGTATCTCCTCCAAATCGTTTATGAAGGTCGCGTATTTTGCGAGCCAAAGCTCGTATTTCGTCATCAATTCCCACCTCCTCAAAACGGAGGGATTTAGCCTTCCGTTCATTAATATAGTCTGCCAATTTTCCCTTTATTGTGTAAACTGATTGCAATTTATCTCCATCAAATGTTACGACTACATGTCTTTTATATCCCGAAAATAAGGTTATAGTGGGTTTTGCACCTTCAAAAGGCAGGTCGTAAAAAGTTCGGCTAACATGCGCCAAAGTTCCCAACATTTTAGTAAAGTATTGTTTGGAAAATCTAACAAAATCCGGCCAATATTGATTCTGCAAAATATTTTTAATTTCTTCCCAAGAAAGTTTCTGGTTTGTTTCAAAAGCTTGTATTTTCCAATCTTCAGGAATTCCATGTTTAAAAAGATGTCTCCAAAAATCCTTTTCCTTTTTGAAAAACCCTTGAAATTTTTGGATTGCTAACTCATCAGGCATAGGTTGGGAGAATTCTTTTATCACCTTTTTTATAAAACGCTTACTCCTTTTTAATGTGTATTCCTTAATTTCCGTTAGCTTTTTAACTCCTTTGCAATCCCTTTCCTCCAACACTTTACTTTTCCATTTTGCGGCAACATAAATTTTTCTTTATACTTCCCAATTATGGAAAGCAAAATACAAAAACCAATTGCAGGTTTAACTCTAACAATAATAACTCCCAAAGTAGGAGGAATAAACTACGGAGAAACCATAGGGAATGTGGTAACCCATAAGAAAATAACCACCGGAAGTGGAATACAGTTAACTTACGCTTCCGATAAGGCGTTAAAGTATGAAATTCGCCACCAAGGGGCGGAGCGTTTCGGTTGGAAACTTTTAGATAAAAAACTTCAGGAGTTTATAAAAGGAAATATTGAAGAACAAAAAAAGGGTAAGAAAAAGGAAACAGTCCTCAATGTGGATAAATTTGCAAAACAACTTATAGAGAAATATGAAGAATTTGACCTCTTTGGGGGACTTTTTACAAATATAAAGAACCCCGATACGGGTAAAAAGGTGAACTTAGCTGGGGACTATGAAAGTGTAAAAAGAACTTCCCCCGTAAATGTGACCTACGCTTTTTCTATAGAACCCTACAAAGGGGATATGGATTTTATGAACAATATAGATGCCTTCAACCGCTATATCAAATATGCGGAGGAAAAAGCTGAGCAGGTAATAGTAAACAGCGAAAACTCATATGCCCACTATTTTTATACCGTTACCGTAGATTTGGACC
>JALSNH010000099.1 GCA_026987085.1 Aquificota bacterium
ACAACCCCTTGGACCCTGCCCGCCAACCTCGCCATAGCGGTAAAACCGGAGGCCGAATATGTAATCGTTGAAATGGGGGACCTCGAAGCGGGCGATGAGGTTTATATCCTTGCAAAGGAGCTTCTCGATAACTTCTACCAAGAAACGGGTCTGCCCGAAGGTATAATCCTCGGAACAGTTAAAGGTGAAAACCTCGTAGGGTTGGAATACGAACATCCCTTCAACCAAAAGGAGTTTTTAAGCCAATTTTTGCAACCGGAAACGGTTAAAAATATGTGGAAAATCTACCCTGCCGAGTTTGTAACCCTCGATACCGGAACGGGTATGGTTCATATAGCCCCCGGCCACGGTAATGAGGACTACGCTTTGGGTCAAAAATACGGTCTCGAACCATTTGCTCCGGTCGACGACAAAGGGTTTTACACCGATGAGGTTGTAGAACCTTTAAGAGGTCTCAGAATTTTCGAACAAACCGGCAGGAAAACTAAAGACAACTACAAAATAGTCCGTTCGCCGGCCAACTTCCAAGTAATTGAACTTTTAAAGGAGAAAAATGCTTTGGTCCAACTTAAGGATTTAAAACACTCCTACCCCCACTGTTGGAGGTGCAAATCTCCCGTTATCTTCAGGGCAACCCCCCAATGGTTTATAGCTATGGATAAGCCTTTAAAGGGTTTTTAATACTTTCCTTCTTTTATTTAAATTTAATTATGAAAACTCTTGCTTTTTTGAAGTAAGTTTTTTAAAATAATTTAATTCCGCAGCGGGCGTGGCGGAACTGGCAGACGCGGCGGATTTAAAATCCGCTGGCCGTAAGGCCGTCCGGGTTCGACTCCCGGCGCCCGCACCATTTTTTCATTTAAAAAAAATCAAAAAATAATCGAAATTTAGGAAAAATAAATAAAAATCTATGGCTTCATCAATTCTTGAAAAGAAGCATGTAAACCTATACTATTTGGCTTCTAAGTTTGCATTTGGAGTTTTTGTTTTGGTAGTAGAATTATTTAAAAATTCCTATAAAGTTATTCCATCTTTTTTGGTATTTTTATTAGCGGCTTACCTTTTTTTTAATTTTCTTCTTTTATACAAACAGGTTTCATTCTATGAAAGTAGAATTACCCGCTATACAGACTATTTAATTTTTTTACTTCTTTTGGCTTTATCCCAAAATTTTTACGGAATAGTTCCCGAAGGACTTATAATCATACTTTATTCGGTTATTTTTTGGAATGAAATATTTATTTTGACAATTTTAGGAGTTCTAACTTTAATTTTTTTCAGTTTTTTTTCGGAAAGTTTGTTAAATGATGCCATCATTTCTATTTTTTACCTTCTTTCGCTGAATGTTGTAGCTTCAAAATGGAACCTTGTAAGGCTCGTTAAATTAAAAATGGAAACCATTCGAAGGTTAAAAACTTTGGTTCAACAACTTAATAAGGAAATAGCCTATAGGGATAAGGATTTACGGCTTTATCAGGAAGCCATTGAGATTGTCGAAAAACTATCGTCGATGGGTAAACGTGAAAATCTTGAAAGGTTTTTAACAAATTTACTGAATGCAAAAAGGGTAGAAATAAAACCTTCTTCGGTGGATATCTCAACACCCGACACTATTGTGGTAAAGGTGGGAAGTATAGAACTCTGGGTGGTTCCTAAATATTCGTTTCTTTTAAAGGATAGAAGATTTAAGGAGAAACTTGAGTTGGTAGCAAAAATGGCTAAACCTTATTTGGAAAGTTTTTTAGCAAAAAGTAAGTAGGCGGTATGACCAATCATTGTATCCTCCGGGCGGAACCGTTCTGGATTTGCCTTGTAATACCTTGTGAGGATCTCCATTATCTCTATATCTCCAAATAAAGGTCTTAAAACTTTTAAAAGTTCCTGAACCTGGTTGGCGGTGGGAAGTAAAAAACCTACAGGAGCGGAAGGTTTCAAAACTTTCCAAACATCTTCCACGTAAGGGTAAGGCTCTCTTACATCTACGAAAGCAGCGTCGAATTTTATACCTTTAACCTTTTCAGGATTAAAAGGTTCATTGAACATCTCCACATTGGAGGTGAAACCAAACTTTGTTAAGTTCCTTTTGGCGACTTTGAAAATTCTCTCCTCCCTTTCAAAGGTGTAGACCTTTCCCGAAGAACCTACACAGGAAGAAAAAACCATTGTTGCGGCACCGCTACCTGTTCCAAATTCGAGAATTACCTTTCCCTCCGAAAGGTTGAGTTTTTTAGCTATGTAAAAGGTATCTTTGGGATAGATTATCTGGGTTTCCCTCTTTATCCCGTAAAGAATAATTTCCTCAAGCGTGGGTTTGAAGATTTGTAAATCTCCTATAGTTATTCCGAAAGGTTTTCCAATAAGCTCCTTGTAGTGGAGAATACCGCCTTTGTAGGAAAAGTTTTTGTCGGACTCAACCTTTTTAAGGTATCTTTTTTCTTTAAACCTTATTAGGATATAGTCTCCCTCTTTTATCAATTCCATCAAGGTTTCTATTTTTCTTCTTTCCCAACCTTGCAAGGTAGGAGTTCGTTTTAAATTCCTTCTAAAGGATGGAAAAACCTTTTATCCCTGTTGAGCTTTACGATTACAAGCTCCCAAAGGAATTAATAGCCAAATACCCGATAGAGCCGAGGGACCATTCCCGTCTAATGGTTTTGAATCGCTCAACGCAAACTATCACCCACGATTATTTTTTTAACCTCCCGAGGTATTTAAATAAGGGCGACCTATTGGTGTTAAACAATACAAAGGTAATCCCCGCAAGGCTCATAGGCAAAAAGAGAACCGGCGGAAGGGTCGAAGTTCTTTTAAACCGCAAGTTGGAAGAGGAAAATAGATGGCTCGCCCTAATAGGTGGTAAGAAAATAAAACCCGGTTTGGAAGTTTTTATAGGAGATGGCTCCCTGAAGGCAACCGTAATAAGGCAGGTGGAAGGCCCTCTCTTTGAGGTGGAACTCTCCGCCGAAGGCGGCTCGGTTATGGAAAAAATTTATAAGTTTGGCAAAATACCGATACCGCCCTATTTAGAAAGGGATGAGGAGGAGATAGACCGCCGTCGATACCAGACTGTTTTTGCCCAAAAGGAGGGCTCGGTAGCGGCTCCAACCGCCAGTCTCCACTTTACCGAAAGGGTTTTTAACGAGCTCCAAAAAAAGGGTGTAAATATAGCCTACCTAACCCTCCATGTAGGTTTGGGAACCTTTAAACCTATTAAGGTCGAAAATGTTTTGGACCACAAGGTGGACCCGGAATTTGTAGAGGTTCCACCCGAAACGGTTGAAAGGATAAAAGAGACGAAAACCTCGGGAGGAAGAATAGTAGCGGTAGGAACAACCGTTGTTAGGACTTTGGAAACTTTAGCAACCCTCGCGGAGGAAAAGTTTAATTTAAAAGACCGCAAAGAGGTTTGGAAGTATTTGGAACCTTTTGAAGGTTTTACAAGCCTTTACATCCATCCTTTGTATAGGTTTAAGCTTGTCGACGCTATGATTACAAACTTCCACCTCCCTAAAAGTTCGCTTTTAGTTTTGGTTGCCACCTTCGGAGGAAGGGAGTTTGTTTTAAAAGCCTACAAGGAGGCAATAGAAAAAGGCTATAGGTTTTACTCCTACGGCGATGCGATGCTTATCCTTTAGCGAAGCTTCAAATACTCCTCCGCATATTTAACGTAGTTAAGGGCATTCTGTTTTATCCTTTCAATCTCCTCGGGTGTAAGTTCCCTTTTAACTTGGGC
>JALSNH010000100.1 GCA_026987085.1 Aquificota bacterium
GTCCTTCGAACGGATAAGGATTTTGGAGAAAAACCGATAGTTAGGAGGTTTGAAACTGAGGAAGAGGAGGCTAGCTGGATAGCCTCTGAAATAAAGCGGCTCAAAGAGAAGGGATACCGCCTTAAAGATATAGCGGTTTTGGTAAGGAGCGCCTATTTGACAGAGAAGATAGAAAAGGCTCTGGTTAGAGAGAGAATCGCCTACACCATCGTAGGAGGAGCCCGTTTTTACGAGAGAAAGGAGATAAAGGACTCTCTTGCCTTTTTAAGGTTTATGCTAAACCCCACCGACGATTTGGCCTTCGAACGGATTTTGAGGGTGTTTTTCGACCGAAAGTGGGAAAAGGTCTACAAACTCCTTTCAAAGTATTACCGAACCGATTGGGTGGAGACTTTAAAGATAGTTGCCTACCACCTAGAGGAGGATATAAGAGAACCCCTCATTCGGGTTCTTCAATTTATGGTGAACCTCAAAGAGGAGGAGGTTAAATACAAATACGCAACCCTCCTTCAGAGGTTTATAGAGGAAATCGACTATTTTGAATACCTCCGAAGGGAGAAAAACTACGAGGAGCGGATAGAAAACGTCGAGTATTTCCTAAAACTCTGTTTGAGCGCCCAAAAAAAGGACAAAACCTTGGCCGATTTCCTACAGCTTATAGCCCTCCTCCAGTCGGAGATGGAAGATAGGGGTCGCGGCGTTAGGATAATGACGGTTCACGCCTCCAAAGGGTTGGAATTTAGAGCCGTTTTCCTACCGAGGTTGGAGGAGGGTGTTTTCCCCCACCATAGCGCTTTAAACAATGAGGAGGAACTCGAAGAGGAGAGGAGACTCTTTTATGTGGCCATAACAAGGGCCAAAGAGAAACTCTACCTATCTTATGTAAGGAAGAAAAAAACCAAAAATGGTGAAGAGAAAGAACGGCAACCGTCGAGGTTCTTGAACGAAATACCCAAACATCTATTGGATTTGAAGGATTCCAACCAACTTAAAGGGGGAAAGGTAAAAGTTAAAAGGACTAAGAAAGTAGAGGGTAAAAAGGAACCTTTAGCCGGAACCAAAGTTAACCAAGACCTTTATAGGAAACCCAATTTAGAAGGAAAAACCTTAAAAGTGGGTCAAAAGGTAAAGCACCCCGTTTTTGGCATAGGTAAGGTTGTATCCGTTAACGGTGTTCATGCTCAAGTTGACTTTGGAGGAACCGTTAAGAAAATTCACTCCCACTTTTTGGAAAGGGTTGAATAGGAACCGGGAAAGGTATACTAAACCTCGGTTCCTCCTAAGGTTAGTTCCTTTATTCTGACCGTTGGTTGGGCGTCGGTAACGGGAACGCCTTGCCCATCTTTGCCACAGGTTCCTATCGACCAACCGATATCATTTCCCACCGCATCGATATCGGCCAAAGCTTTGGGGCCGTTTCCTATTAAGGTTGCTCCCTTTATTGGATAGGTAATTTTTCCATTCTCAATAAGGTAGCCTTCCATAATTTCGAAAACAAAATCTCCAGTGGTTGTGTTTACCTCTCCACCTCCCATTTTTACAACGTAAATACCCTTTTTGGTATCCGCTATTATGTCCTCGGGATTGTCCTTGCCGGGGGCTATAAAGGTGTTGGTCATTCGCACTATGGGAACGTGTCGATAACTCTGCCTTCTGCCATTGCCGGTACTTTCCACCCCGTCCTTCATAGCCGAAAGGCGGTCGTACATATATCCAACCAAAATACCGTTTTCTATCAAAACCTTCCTCTGCGCGGGGACTCCCTCGTCGTCTACAGAAAAGCTCCCGTTGTGGTGGGGTAAAGTAGCATCGTCTATAACGGTAACCAGCTCGGAGGCCACCTTTTTACCCAATTTGGATTTGTCGTAAACGGAAACACCCTTTTGAACTAAATCGGCCTCAAGGCCGTGGCCAACCGCCTCGTGAATCATCGTTCCGCCCGCCTGCGAAGCCATAACTACGGTAAATTTCCCCGCGGGAGCGGGCTTTGCTTTGGTTAAGGTAAAAGCCCTTTGGGTTGCTATCTCCGCTACCCTCTCGGGAGGGGTTTTTTCAAAAATTTCGAAGCCTATTAAACCGCCTAAACTCTCATATCCCCTAAATAGTTCCCCATTTTTACCCAAAACAGTTTCTACAAAAAATACAACCCTCTTTTGGGTATCCTCTCCTATTTCACCCAAGGAGTTGATAACAAGTATTTCTCTCGTTTTGTCCATTAAGACAACCTGAACCTGCTTTAGGAGTTCCTTTCCAAGTTCCCTAGCCCTTTGGTCGGCTCTTTTTAAGATTTCTATCCGACCCTTTAAAGGGTAGGTATCGGGGTCTATCTTCACATCGGTAGTTCCTTCTCTTTTAATAAGTCCCCACTTGACGGGTCCCTGACCTTCACCCTTGGCTATAAGTTTTGCCAGCTCAAGTAGATTTTTAAAGGTCGGTTCGTTGGTATAGCCGTAATAGACCTTAAAGTCTTTAATAAGCCTAAGGCCGACCCCCATATCGTAGCCGTGGGAAACCTTATCAATCTTTCCACCTTCTAAGGAGATTCTCGTAGTTCTGCTCCTCTCGTAGAAGATTTCCGCATACTCCCCACCTTGGGAGAGGAGCGTCGAGAGTATATAACCACCTTTGGAGAGGAGCAGCTCTTTAACTTCGTTTGGATGCATTAAATTCAAATTTTGAGAAAAACTATAAAAGATTTAAGTTCTTTATTGCCTCGATAAATGGAATTAAAAGCTGTTTATAATTCCCCTTTTATGGTAAAAGTTGAAATTGTTACCCCTAAGGGGTATGCCTATACGGGTGAAGTTGAAGTAGTAAATATACCCACCGAAGAAGGAGAAATTGGTGTTTTAGAAAACCACATGCATCTTATATCTGCACTAAAACCAGGTCTTATTTACTTTAATGGAAATAAAGAAGAAGGTTTTTTTGTAACTGAAGGTTTTGTTGAAGTCAACCCTAAAAAGGTAAATATTTTGGCCGAAGAAGCTACCCCTATAGGAGATATTGACCCTGGCGAGGTTAAGAAAAAATATGAAGAGGTTGTTAAAAAATTGGCTGCCGCCAAAACTCACGAGGAGATGGAAACTATAGAGAAAGAAAGGGAAATTTATGAAACACTTTTAGCTTTGGTAGTTAGAAAATAAACCCATTTGGGAGTTTGTTAAAAAATGAAGTTAAATCCAAAAATTCTGGAGAAAGCTATAAGTAGACTCGTAGAGGAATTGGTGGAAACCCAAATAGTGGAAGTTGAAAAAGATAGATTTATTCTTAAAGTAAAGCAGATTTTTCAAGAAGCAGAAGAAGAGGAAAAGCAATTAAATGAAGATGCTAAAAAAATATTAAAGGAAAACTTACATCTTTTGGATGAAACAGGACTTGATAGTGCCAAAGCTACCGCTCTTATAAGAAGAAAACTTGCCGAAGAAAGAAATATAAATCTAAATCCCTTCGAGAGGATGAACCAATTAGCCAAAAGGATTATGGATTGGATTATGGAAGATGAAAATATTGAAATTTATGATGAACCGTACAACATTAGAAGGAAGATAACCACCATTCTAAAGGATGCGGTGGGAGAGCAAAAAACTATAGAAAAGGAGGCTTTAAAAAGGGCCGAAGCCGAAGCTCAAAAACGAAATATTTTGGTGGGTAGCGATGATTGGAACTTTATTTACAGAAAGTACCTTTCAGAGGTAATGAAAGAAAAAGGATACGAGTAAAAGTTTTTT
>JALSNH010000101.1 GCA_026987085.1 Aquificota bacterium
ATAATGTCTCCTCCGAGTTCTTTGACTTTTGGAAAGTTCCTTTCGTAGTTCTCATCATTTAGGGATACCGCTATGAGTGGCTTATCAAAAACCATATATTCAAAATTTTGCGTATTTCTTTAAAAGAAACGCAAAATGGATTTATTAAATAATGCCCAAAAAGGTTGTAATAGAGGTTAAAAATCTCTGGAAGAGGTTTGGGGATAGGGTAATCCTCAAAGGGATAAATCTCGAAATTTACGAGGGTGAAATTTTTGTTATTATTGGCGGTTCGGGTTCTGGAAAAAGTAGTCTTTTAAAACATCTTATAGGTCTTTGGAAACCCTCCGAAGGTTGTGTTTGCGTTTTTGGAAAGGACCTTACAAAGTTAGATGATAAAGAACTCGACCGAATAAGGTTAAAAATGGGTTATGTTTTCCAAGAGGGGGCACTGTTTGATTTCCTTACCGTTTGGGAAAATGTCGGTTTTTACTACCTGGAGCATACCAAACTACCTAAGAAGGTAATTAGACAGAAGGCGATAGAAATTCTTAAAAAGGTCAACCTTGATGAGACGGTAGCCGACCTTTATCCGTCCCAACTTTCGGGCGGTATGAAAAAGAGGGTTTCTACCGCAAGGGCCATAGCGGGTGAGGGAAAAATTATCCTCTATGATGAACCGACCTCCGGATTGGACCCTATAACCTCTAGAACAATAGATGAATTGATAGTTTCTTTGAGAGATAAGCTCGGTTCTACCTCTGTGGTGGTAACCCACGATATGATTTCCGCTTTAAAAATTGCTGATAGAATCGGTTTTATCTACAAAGGCAAACTGCTGGAGGTTGGAACTCCTCAGGAAATTCTTAACTCTTCCAATCCGTTTGTTAGGGAGTTTATCGAAAAGGGGTTGATGGTTATAGAAAAAAGTTAAAAGTTCCCGCCGAAGTCGGGCTTTTTTTCTTTAAACGTCAAAATCTCCTCCGAAATCGTCAAAGTCTCCAAAATCTCCGTCGGTATCTCCGCTATCGGCAAAGGTGGTGTCGCTAAAATCGCTTACTGTGTCGTCAAGTGCCGATTCGTCAAGTTGGGCAAAATAGTCGCCTCCAAGGTCGGCCTCAACATCTTCCAAAGAGAGTTCGGGAATATCTCCCGTTTCGGGAACTTCTTCAACTATAACTTCCTCAACGTTTATATCTTCGGGAACCTGTTCCGCTTGCTGCTCTACCTGCTGATGTTCTTCGGGGGACATTTCGGGAGCAGTTTGAACCTCGTGGGCGAAGGATTCTCCCAACATATTACCCAATAGGTAGCCTAAAAGCATTCCTCCGCCGAGTCCAAGCAGCGCGCTACTCCAAGAAAATCCTCCACCCTGTTTGGCACCGGCAAAGGGGGATATTCCCGGTTGGCCTACCTGTGCAAATTGTTGTTTAAATTCAGGCTCCCTAGCCTTCAAATGGAGGTAGTTTTCCACACTTCCCGCGTTGAGGAGTTTTCTGATTTCCTTATACATTTGGTAGAACTCTTGAAGGGTTGGAACCTTCTCTTGGGTTTCTCCGCTCTGTTTATCCTTTAAAAGGAACTTATCGGCTCTGTATTCCATATAGAGTTGGGGAGTTTCTATCACAACCTTGTCAGGTTCTATTTTTACCTCTACCTCCTGCCCATTTAGGTTTTCTTTAAATTGGGTTTTGCCCAATTTTTTGGCAATAGCGTATAGTTCCAACAGTTTGTATTTTTTTACCTTCAACTCCGCATCGGGTGAATTTACCTCTTCGAACTCCTCACCTTGGGATTTGCCAAAGATACTAAGAAGGTTATCGAGAAAACTTCCTCCCTTTTTGCGGTATATTTTTCCTTTCTCCCAATCCACGTAGAGGTTTAAGCTCTTTATAAATTCCATATCTCGGAAATATAGCAAATTAGCCT
>JALSNH010000102.1 GCA_026987085.1 Aquificota bacterium
GGACACGAAGAGGCTGCTTCCCTAAAGCTGGAAGGTATACCCGCCGAGAGGGTAAAAAAGAGGTTAAAGGACCTACTAAAGGGGGATTTGGAAAACCTCTACATCGAAAGGTTTATGTCCTTTCCACCGCTCCTTATAAGGGAAGATGAGACCGCTAAAGAGGCACTCCAAAAGTTGGTCGATTTCGGTTTTGCGGGCGCTCCGGTGGTAAACAGCGAAGGGAAACCTATCGGGATAGTATTTAAAAAGGAACTCCTAAAGGCGTTAAAACATCTAAAAGAGAAACCTTTAAAGGTTTCCGAAGTTGCAAACACCGAGTTTAGGACCCTCCACCTAAAAGACACCATTTGGGAGGCTGAGGAGATACTCTCCAAATACGGGCAGAAGTTGATACCGATTGTTAACGATGAGGGAAGGGTTGTAGGAGTTATTACCCGGTTGGATATTTTCAAAAATATCCTTACCGAAACTCCCGAAGGGGGAGTTAAAAAGAGGGTAAAACTCCCTGAAAATATCGAAGAATTTGCCAAAACGGTTGGAAAGATAGCCCAACGGCTCGGGATGAGGGCCTACATTGTGGGAGGGGTCGTTCGCGATATTCTACTGGGCAGGCCGGTTTGGGACCTCGATATAGTTGTCGAAGGCGGAAGTGCAGTTAAGCTGGCCGAAGAGATTGCCAAACATTACGGAGTAAAACTTCACTCCTTTGAAGAATTCGGAACAGCCCACCTGAAGGTGGGAAATTTGAAGGTTGAGTTTGCCACCGCAAGGAGGGAGCGCTACGAAAGGAGCGGGGCTCTGCCCAAAGTTGAGCCTGCCTCTTTGAAAGAGGATATTCTCCGACGGGACTTCACCATAAACACATTGGTTTTGTCCCTAAATCCCGACAGTTTCGGGGAAATTATCGACTACCTCGGCGGTTTGGAAGATTTAAAAAACGGCGTTGTGAGGGTTTTACATTCGCTCTCCTTTATCGAAGACCCGGTAAGGATACTTAGAGGTCTCCGCTTTGCGGGTAGGTTCGGTTTTAAACTTTCAAAGGGAACCCGCACACTAATACGCAGGGCGGTAGAGCTGGGCGTTTTAAGGAATGCTCCCAAAGGTCGGATAGCCAACGAACTAAGACTCGCCCTCCGCGAGGAGCTGTTTTTAGAGATTTTGAAACTCTACAAGGAGTTCGGAATTTTGGAGCAACTCTTTCCGGAAGGTTTTAATTGGAACCTTATAAAAGAGGACGAGTTAAAAAAACTTCAGAACCTTTTAAAGGAGTTCGATGCCAAATTACCCGGTTGGGTTCTGTTAGTCTATCTGCTCCTACCTTTGGACAAGGAAAAGGTTCTCCAATTTTTGAGGGAACTTTCCGCACCGGCCGAGGTTAGGGAGATTTACAACCAGGCGAAGGAAAAACTTAACGAAATTATTTCCCTTTTAAGGAAAGCCGAAAAACCTTCCGAACTAAAAGAGCGGTTAAAACCTTTCCGCGATGAGGTTTTGTTGATAGCGGCCGTTAAAGGTGGCAAAAAGATAGAAAACCTTGTGAGGTTCTACCTTAAGGAGATTAAACCCTTTAAGGTAAAGGTGGATACAAAGCCGCTTTTGGAGAGGGGTTTAAAAGGTAAGGAACTTGGCAAGGAGATAGAAAGGTTAAAAATCCAAATGTTGGACGAAAAATTAAAAGGCCGTTTTGAGGATATTTTAAAAAGCTAAACCTCTA
>JALSNH010000103.1 GCA_026987085.1 Aquificota bacterium
TATAAGTTTAAGTAAAAGTCAGCTTAACCTTTTCTGGATTTACTATAAAGAACTCCTTAGATGGAATAAAGTTCACAACCTTACATCTATAAAAGATTGGAAGGAAATTGTAAAAAGACACTTTTGCGATAGTTTAACTTTGGTGAAATTTTTTGAAGATATTAACTATACCTTGGAAGGTAAAAGTCTTGTCGATATAGGTAGCGGTGCAGGTTTCCCGGGAGTTCCCCTAAAAATTTACTATCCTCAATTGGAGCTACATTTAATAGAAAGTGTTTCCAAAAAATGTTCCTTTTTAACCTATTTAAAAACCCGTTTGGGATTGGATTACAAAGTTCACTGCTCTCCAGCTGAAAGGGTAGATTTAAAGTGCAACATTTCAGTTTGTAGAGCCCTGGAGGTAAAAGGAAAAAAAATAGACCCCTTAAGGTACGCGGATAGACTTTTAACCCAAAAGGCGAAAGAGCTTGTTGCAATTCTTAAAGGAAAGGATATAGAGGAAAACTACCAAAGTTTGGGTTATAAAATTTACGAAATCCCCTTGCCGGATTTTAAAGGTTTAAAAATCCTCTACAAGTTTGTTGGTTAAATTTCCGCCCCCTCGAGGGTCTTTTCGCACTCGCAGTTCCATTTTTCGTTCTTATAAACCTTTTCCACCATCGATAGGACAACCTGTTTAATTTCTTCCTCCTTTTGTTTCATCATTTGAACAACCTCTTCGGAGGTGAGCCTTCTACCGGCTATACCGGCGGCGGGGTTGGTGATTACACAAAGTCCCGCATAGTGGAGTTGGAGTTCCCTTGCCAAAACAACTTCGGGAACCATAGTCATACCTACCACATCACCGCCGAGCAACGAGAAAGCTTTTATTTCCGCTGAACTTTCGAGTCTCGGTCCTTCGGTGGCTACGTAGGTTCCCCTCGGGTGGTATCTAAAACTTAGCTCTTGGAGGGTGTTTTCTAAAATCTCCCTTAAGGTGGGGCAAAAAGGCTCACTCACATCGATGTGGACCACCCTTTTATCCGCCAAAAGGTGCTCATGTTTTTTATCTCCTTTTGGGGTGTAATCGGGCGAAAATTTACCCTCATAAAAAGTTTGGGGTCTGGTTTTGGTAAAGTCCAAAAATTGGTCGACTATTACAAAGTCCCCCGGTTGGAGGAGTTTGTTTATTCCACCTACGGCGTTAATACCGACTATTTTTGTGGCCCCAAGCTCGGCCAAAGCCCAAAGGTTGGCCCTGTAGGGGACGAGGTGGGGCGGGTAGGCGTGCCCTTTTCCGTGGCGGGCTAAAAAGAGAACCTCGTAGCCCTTTACTTTTGCTTTCACTATTGGGGAGGAGGGTTCCCCGAAGGGGGTTTCTACTTTTATCTCCTCCAAAATCTCTATACCGGGCAGGTTGTATAGACCGCTTCCTCCTATAAAGGCGAGCATAGTTTTTTAGCTTAATTGTTCCGTCAAAGAGGCCCAGCAATTTAGCCAATCCTCCGAAAGGTAGGGTATAGGAACCCTTCTAAAGGTCTTTATACCAACCTCTTTGGCCAGTTTTCGGTAGTTTAGGTCTATCTCCCAAAGGGTCTCGCTATTTTCGGAAACAAAACTTATGGGGATTACTACAAGTTCCTCCACACCCTCTTTGGCAAGTTCTTTAATAGTCCAATCGGTAGAAGGTTCGAGCCACCTTATAGGACCCAATTTGCTCTGGTAGGAAACCCTGTAGGGGAGATTTAAACTTTCCGCCAAAAGGTGGGCGGTTTCCTCTACCTGCTCGGGGTAAGGGTCCTTATACCGCTCCACCAAATATAGGGGAAGCGAGTGGGCCGAAAAGAGGAGGAAGGGTTTATTCAAACCTTCAACGGTCTCTTTAATCGCCTCCTCCCACCCTTTGAGGAAACCTTTGCATTTATAAAACGGTTTAAGGAACTGTGCATTTTTTAAACCAATTTTGGAGACCTTCTTTTCAACGCTCCCCCATGTGGCGGTAGAGTATTGGGGAAACAGGGGAAGGATTTTTATCTCTTCCAAATCCTCTTTTTGTAGCTCCTTTAACTTGCTCTCCAAAAGGGGCTTTGAGTAGAGCATTGCGTAGTCCACCCGGTGGTCTTTGAGAATTTCCGACAATTTTAGGACCTGTCTTTCGGTTTGCTCCTTTAGAGGGCTCTCTCCACCCATTTCCTCCAAAATTTGGCGCGTCTCTTTATACCTCAAAAGGGCTATAAAATTTGCAAAAAGCCACCTTAAAGGTTTCGGTAAAGGAATTAATACCTCGTCCGAAAAGAGGTTTTTTAAATATTCCCTTTCCCTACCGAAGGAGGGGCCACCGTAATTTACCAGCAGGAGGAGTTTTGACATTAGCTCTCGTAATATAAAGGAGTTATGACTGTTAAAGTAGCCATTAACGGTTTCGGTCGTATAGGAAGGGGAACCCTTAGAGCGTTCTTTGAGGCTTTAAAAGGTTCCTCCAAGGTGGTCTTTGCCAATGCGGTTTCGCCCGACCTACTAAAGGAGATAGAAATAGTTGCAATAAACGACCTTGCGGGAGCCAAAAATAGTGCCCACCTTTTCAAATACGACTCCGTTCACGGTATCTACGAAGGTGAAGTTTCCGTTAAAGGTGAGGATATATTGGTAATCGACGGTAGGGAGATAAAAGTTTTCAGCGAACGAGACCCCGAAAAATTACCTTGGCAACAGCTTGGCGTCGATATTGTTCTCGAATGCACCGGAAAGTTTAGAGACCGCGAAGGGGCCGGCAAACACCTAAAGGCGGGGGCCAAAAAAGTAATAATCTCCGCTCCCGGTAAGAAAGTGGATAAGACAATAGTTTTGGGTGTTAACCACTCCGAATACGACCCTGCCAACCACGATATTATCTCCAACGCATCTTGTACTACCAACTGCCTCGCTCCGGTGGCTAAGGTCTTGAACGAAAAATTTGGAATAGTTAAAGGAATAATGACCACCACCCACGCCTATACTATGGACCAGCGCCTGCTAGATGGAACCCACAAAGATTTGAGAAGGTCAAGGGCTGCGGCAATAAACATTATTCCTACAACAACCGGAGCGGCCAAAGCGACAGGAGAGGTTATACCCGAACTTAAAGGTAAACTTGAAGCGGAAGCGAGAAGGGTTCCCGTTCCCGACGGCTCGATGATAGACCTTATTGTTGAACTTGGTAAAGAGACTGCGGCCGAAGAGATTAATGCAGCTCTTAAAGAAGCTGCCGAAAACGAATTAAAGGGAGTTCTCCAATACAGCGAAGAGCCCTTAGTTTCCCAAGATATTGTTGGAAACCCTTACTCTTCCATTGTCGACGGGCTTTCCACAAAGGTAGTAGGCGGCAATTTGGCCCACGTTGTATCTTGGTACGACAACGAGTGGGGCTACTCCAACCGTATGAGGGATATCACCCTCTATGTAGCCGAAAGACTAAAATAAGGTAGCCATGCAACACGGTGGTGGAATGGGATTTTTAATTACCAACCTAATATTTTTTGCCGTCTTTATCGCAATTTTTTATTTCCTCCTTATTAGGCCGGAACAGAAGCGGAAAAAGGAGCATAAAAAGTTTCTTGAAAACCTCAAAGTGGGCGATAAGGTTATAACCACCGCAGGTATTTTGGGAACTATCGACAAAATTGAGGAAAACTATGTTGTTCTAAAATGTGAGGGAACTACCAAATGCAAAATCCTTAAAGAGCATATAGTTGGATACCAACC
>JALSNH010000104.1 GCA_026987085.1 Aquificota bacterium
ACACCTGCAAAGGATCCTAATTCTTTAATAAGGGAAACCGTTCGGTGGAGATGTTTTTCCGTTTCCCAATGAATAGAAATAGCATTGCTCCCGTTTTTAACAAATTCGGGAATATACTGAGAGGGATTTTCTATCATCAGGTGGCTATCTATGAAAGTTTGAATTTTTTTAGAAACTGCCCCGACTACCATTGGACCAAAGGTAAGATTTGGCACGAAATGACCGTCCATAACATCCATATGGAGACCGTCAGCTCCATTTTCAAGTGTCGCTTTTATTAAATCTCCCAGTTTCCAAAAATCGGCGTTCAAAATGGATGGTAGAAGTTTTTTTTCTATAACCATGGTGGTAAATTAGGTTAAACAACTTCAAGAGTAAACAAGGTTGTTCAAAATTACCTGTGAACTATTCCACACTAAATACAAAGCTTCCATCTATAAATGTGTTTTGTATGTTCAAAAAATTTCCCGGTTCTCTATTTTTTGATACTCTATGTAGCCACTGTCATGCTAGGGAAGTTGATCAAAATGGTTTCTTATGTTCCGTATGTTTGAATTCTTTATATCCAAAGCCTTTAAGGTATTTTGAATTTGAATTTCTCGATGGTGTCTTTTCGTTTGCCCCCTACGAGGGTGTAGGAAAAACATATTTGCATCTGATTAAGTTTCAAGGTGCAAAAAATTTAATTCCATTTTTGGGAAAACTAGTAAAACCCACTCTTAGAAAGGTCATTGAAGAAATAAAACCTGACTTAGTCAGTTTCGTTCCTACCCATCCTTTTAGAGTATGGTTTACTAGAGGTTTTGACCAGGTTGAGGAACTTATAAAGGGTACCTATCCCAACTATGTTCAACTTTTCGAAAGAGGACTGATACCTAAAAAGCCTCTTTATCTTGTAGGAAGCAAATTTAACAGAAAAAAGCACCTTAAAGGTTCTTACAAATTAAAGCCGGAAATGGCCAAACTAGTAGAAGGTAAAAAGGTTTTACTGATTGATGATCTTATAACTACCGGTTCTACCGGAAATACTTTAGCCTATCTCCTAAAATCTGTCGGTGCGGACAGCGTTTACCTTTTCACGGTATTCTATAAAATAAAAGCAGCAAATGTCGGTTGAAATAAACTTCTTTTCCCCCATCGAAGGAAATTTTGAATTTCAATTGGAACCTATTTTTGGTGCTTCCTTTACCAAATATCCCAAAAATCTAATAGAGGATATTAAAAACCGGCTAAAACCTTTCAAAGAAAAAAATTCCACAATGGTAGTGTGTGGTATGGGAGGCTCCTCCTTAGGAGCAAAGACCATAGATTCCTTTGCAAAGGCCTTTAACAAACCTGAACATCAATTGGTTTTCCTTGACAATTTGGACCCAACAATGGTTAAACACAGTTTAGAAACTATCGATTGGAAAAACACCCTTTTTTGTTTCGTTAGTAAATCGGGAACAACTTTGGAAACCATAGTCCTTCTAAACCTAATTTTGAAAGAGCTAAAAAAAAGAAAACTTCCTATTGAAGAAAAGGTTATCTTTATCGGAGACAGAGGAAAAAATTTCGAAACTCTTGCCAACAAATTAGGATGTCAATTTTTTGAAATACCATCAAATGTAGATGGTAGATTCTCGGTTTTAACCTCAACAGGTTTAGTTCCCGCCCATTTTATAGATTTCGATATAGAAGAGCTTTGGGAAGGTGCTAAAGAAGCCTTAAAGGATAAAAGCAAAAATAATGTAGCCCTCCAACTGGCCCAATTTAAAATTCAACATCTTTTTAAAGGCCGTAATATTTCTGTAATGTTTTCCTATGGAAATTATATTTTTACCTTTGCGTTTTGGTACAGTCAACTTTGGGCAGAAAGTTTGGGAAAGGAGGGTAAAGGTCAAACGCCTTTAAAAGCCCTGGGAACTGTAGATCAACATTCTTTGGTTCAACTTTTTAGGGAAGGTCCCGATGACAAAATCTACCAATTTATAACCGTAAAGAATATAAAATGGGACCTGCAACTACCAGAAGAAACACTGGTCCTCGATTATATAGCGGGAAAAAAGATATCTCAAATTTTTAAAGCCCTCTACGAGGGAACAAAAAATGCCCTTTTGAAAACCCACCGCCCCTTAGTTGAGATTGTTTTAGATCGCTATAGCGCCTTCAATTTGGGTTATCTCTTTATGCTTTATATGCTTGCAACAGTTGCGGCAGCCCAAATTTTGAAAGTTAATCCTTTCGGACAACCGGGTGTAGAATTGGGAAAAAAGCTTGCAAAAGAAAAACTTAAAAAACTTAAATAATTCCCTCTTTTTTCATCCAGTTTATATAATCCTCAACACCCCTTTCAAGGGACCATTTGGGACTATATCCCAATAAAGTTCTACTTTTTTCTAAATCCGCCTCCGTATAATTTTGATAGAAACTGTAAGGATTATCAAAGTATTCGATTTCGTAATCCGTACCTAAAGTTTTGTTCAATATAGCTACTAGTTCGTTAAAGGAACGGGCTTTCCCATAACCAACATTAAATATACCGCTAATTTGCTTTTCAAAAGCTAACAAATTAGCTTCTACCACATCTTTTATATAGACAAAGTCTCTTTTTTGTTCTCCCCATTTAAAAAGTCTCGGTTTTTGTCCCTTAGCCATTTTGACAGCCAACTGATAAACCATACTGGCAAACTTGCCTTTATGGCTCTCTCCAGGTCCATAAACGTTAAAATACCTCAAGCCGATAATTTGGAGCTGCGGAAACTTTTTTAGGTATTTTTGGGCTACACGGTCCATCATAAGTTTGGAAAAACCGTAAACATTTTCTGGTTTTAAACAACCTTCTTCTTTCATAGGTGCAGGACAATTACCGTAAACTGCAGCAGAAGAGGCATATATGATTTTGGCATTCCACCTTTTAATAGATGTTTCTAAGAGAAATTTAAAGGCTAGAGTATTTACTTCCGTCATCTTTTTTTGGTCAGTTATGGTAGTGTCGGTAATAGCTGCTTGATGAAAGACCGCATCGAAATTATAAAGCCTCCCTAAATATTCCCATAAATTTTTATCGGTAATATCCCCTGTAATAAGTTCCCCTTGAAAATCTATTAGATTTTTAAAATTTCCACTTTCAAAGTAGTCCAATATAACTATCTCCGCTTCGGGATACCTCTTCTGAATTTCTTTTGCCAAATTGGAACCTATAAAACCCGCTCCACCCGTTATAAGTATTTGCATAGCATCTTAAATTTTCCTCAAAGGAGCTTTTAAAAGTTTTATAGAAAATTTGTGGACAAAACTTCGTATTTATGATATGGTCGACACGGGCTGTATAGCCCGACCGCTGTAAGGAGTTAATTCCTAATATACCCGTCAATAGCGGATATATAGGCAGGAATAAGGGCAGAATGAAACCGCCCAGGTGGTAAGCTACCTATATAGCATTAAACCCGCCAAAAGGCGGGTACTATTGTTAAATGGTACAAACCTAGCTAGCGCTTCACACTTTAGTGCAAGATAGTTCACTAACCTATAGCAGTCTCTTTTAAAAGTTCGGTAGTTTTCTTTTGTCCTTCCTCGAGGAGGCCCCTTTCAAAAACTTGCTTATCTACCCTTGTAGGTTTCAATTTTTCAATTATATAATTCATAGCTTCCACGCATTGGTTAGGGTCTCCACAGGTATAAACATCAACGGTAGCTATGCCTAGCTCAGGCCA